>JAYVCO010000134.1:0-11741 GCA_043749935.1 Planctomycetia bacterium | reverse complement strand
TTGAGCCACGCGGCACGCGCCGAGGATGCGGCCACTTTTGAAGGTACGGTGGTCGATGAACAGGACGCACCACTGGCGGGCGTTACCGTCCAAGGCATGCCATCTCTGGATGAGCAAGGGGTGATGAGCGACGCGGACGGACGATTTCGGCTGCCGCTGCCGAACTCGCGCTATGCCGGACTTTTCTTGATCACTGCGAAACACGAGGATGGCAGGCAAGGGGTCTTTCAATGGAAACAGGGAACTTCGTTGCGGGGCGAGCGGACGACCGATCAACCGATTCGGATCGTTCTCAAAAAGCCTCGTGAAGTGGCGGTCGAGGTTGTCGACTCGGCCGGGCTGCCGGTCGAAGGCGCGCAAGTTGCCCTGTTGGGCGTGCGCATCTTGACCTTGTCGAGCGGCGTCACCGACCACGACGGCCGCTGGAACGCTAGTGTTCCCGCCGACGTCATGTTTGATCACATAATCGCGTTCAAAGCAGGAGCGGGTCTCGATCATTTGTGTACTCTCGAAGAGCCCAGGTCGAACAAGTACAAGCCGATGCCCGATAAAGCGAAGCTCAAACTGGCGGGCACGCGTTCCGTTCGGGTCAGAATTGTCGACAGCTCTGGCGAGCCGATTCCGAATGTTGGAATTTCATTTGATATTAGGTCTGAAGGCCAAGTCGATGCGGCCAATACATCGGGTTGGAAACCTTTACATTTGTCGACCGATGCGACTGGCACGGTTAGCTTCGATTGGCTATCGCCGAATGCAGGCGCAATGGTTGTTACCTCCGCGAATGAATTTGGAAGGTCGCGACCGACCACCATCCAACGTGGCCCAGGACCCGTCGACCTGACATTTCAATTGGTGCGCCGCGCGAAATTGTCGGGCCACGTACTGTTTGCGAACGGTCGTCCGGCTACCAGTATTCGAGTCGAGGCCGGTGGTGAAAGCGTACTCACGGACGCCAGCGGCGCGTATCAGTTATTTGCCGATGGCAACAAGTCGCATATCGTTTCGATTGTTGACGACAAATGGGCCGCGCCTAGCCATGTGGGCGTGCTTGTGTCTGAAGGACAAAACGTGCCGGGTCTCGACTTTACGCTTTCCGCTGGGGCCGTCATTCGCGGACAAGTGCGGGTCGGTCCTGAACATCTCCCGTTGACGAACAACACAGTCTACTTGACGCTGGAAGGCGGTCCGGCGGAACCAACAGGCGTGCCCGGGCCGCCCAATCCGACGCGGGCCTTTTGGGCCACAAAAACCGATCAGGAGGGGAATTATCGCTTGTGCGTTTTCCCCGGTACCTACGAACTGCGGATGATTTCGCCGGTCCGGCCGTTGATCGTAACTCTCTCCGAACAAGCCGATTTGGTGCGCGATTTTCATTTTCCACGCGCACCTTTGATTGGATTGGAAGACCGTGTCAAAGGCACCGTCGTTGACGAACACCAGCAACCTATAGCTGACGCCATAATAAATGGGACTCCGCGAAGCAAGGCTTTTCAGAACGAGGGCGCTGGCATAAACCGCACCAATCGCGAAGGTAAATTCGATTTCTTGCTGCCATTAATCCCAGTTGTGCTCCACGCACAAACATCCGATGGCCGAATGGCCGGAATCGTGCGCATCGAAACCGATGAAGCGCCGCGCGTGATTCGCATTGCTCCTACGGCTACGGCGCATGGCCGGCTTTTGAACGACAAGGGCCAGGCCGTTGCCGGCGCGCGGCTGCAATATGGGATTCGTGTTCACGAGGACGTTACAAAACCCAACGGGCCGGCCGCCACGTCATTCGGCGGCATCGTGATCACTAGCGCCGAAGGCCGCTTTGAATTGCGATCGCTGGTTCCTGGCGAAGAATACGCCCTTGAGAGCGAAGCCGAGCCCGAAAGCAATAGCTGGTCGCCGCTTTCAACCATCAAGGCCGTGAAGCCCGCTGCCGTTGAGCTTGGCGATATCCGCCTGCGGCCTACTGAGTGAAATCTATTGCTGCGGCAACAGCCGCGCTCGTTCGGCTTCTTTTCGATTTACGCAGTAGCAATACGTGGCTTTCTCATCCGCCGTGGCGAACAGCACCATGCCGGGCGGCAAACTGGCGTTGGCGTTGGGATATTTGCGTTGATCTTCGATCGACCATCGCCTCAGGGCTGTAATTGGCAGCCCGGTGCCATCGGCGACGATTTTCCCGGTCGCCTTATCCACGCCCAACCATTGCGAAAACGAATCCACGACGGAAACTCCTGGGTGCAACACGAGCCACTTCTCACCCGCGAGCTGGCAACGCCCGTTCCGCCTGGAACCGCCGAATTGTAGCGAAGCGGCGCGTAAAGTTGGAGAGCATCGAGACCTCGGAGCCTCGATATCGATGCAAAGGTGGGGGTTTTCCCTTAGGGCCAGAAGCGATGATCGCCGTTGAGATTAGGGATTCGAGGCTAGGGATTAGCCGGAGCAGCGCTATGCGCATTGCGCAGCTCGTTAAAAAAACCAAGGCTTGGGTAGGGCGGACTACCCAAGCCTCGGCGTCTTACTGGCCGGCGGAGGCCAGATCAAGATCTCAACATCGTGTGACTCGATCGCAATGTTGGGCTAAAGCAATCAGCGTGCCGAAGTCGCCGATATCGAACAGCAAAAACCGCCGGCGTGACGGTTAGGAGTCGCAGGCCATGGACTTAGGCAGTCGGCGAAACGAATTTGAATTGTTGAATTGCGGCGGCACGTTCGAGTCGGCTGCCACCGAATGCAGCGGCTTGTGCATTGAGAAGCAGCATAGTATCGCGCAACCTTGGGCTTCTTGCCGGTTGTGACGTCGGCCCGGCGATCTTGTACAATAGGGTCACGACGTAATCATCCGCAGCTCGTGATGCCGGTCATGACATTGAAACAGAAAGAAAAATCTCCACGCTTTCGCTATTACCTGCGCGTCCGCTATGGCGAGTGCGATGCCCAGCGAGTCGTGTTCAATGTTCATTACGGCACTTATGTCGATCTGGCCGTGACCGAGTTCGTCCGTTCGCTGGGCCAGGAGCATCAGCTCATTCACGGTCCGTTCGACTACCAACTCGTAAAACAAACGCTGGAGTGGAAGGGTTCGGCTCGTTTCGACCAGGTGCTCGAAATTTCGATTGAACCGAGCCGCCTGGGCAATACCTCGTTTACGTTGGCTGCGGAATTTCGCATCGCAGGCCAAGAGTCGGTGATCGCCACCGCCGAGACCGTGTATGTCGTGGTCGATTCCAAAACGCTGGCCAAGACGCCAATCCCCGCGGACTTTCGCGCAGCGCTCGAGCGTCAAGGCGAAGAGCTTTGCGTGGATCATGGCGACAGCACGCCGAAACAAACGATATTGCGATCCGAAACCGCCTGACGAACAAATCAAATGCATCCAATTCATAGAGTTATCGCTCTCGCCTGTGCATTTGCTTTCCTGTCGGCAAGCTTGCCTTGCAATGCTTCAGCAGCAGAGTCCGTTTCGCGGCCGAACGTGCTGCTGATTCTGGCCGATGATCTCGGCTATTCGGATCTGGGGTGTTATGGCGGCGAGGTCGAGACGCCGAACCTCGATAGACTAGCCAAGGGCGGGCTTCGTTTTACGCAGTTCTACAACACGGCCCGCTGCTGGCCTTCACGCGCCGCGATCCTCACCGGATATTACGCCCAGCAGGTGCGGCGCGACACGATTCCCGACGTGGGCGGAGGCGCGCAAGGCCAGCGCCAGGCTTGGGCTCGGCTGTTGCCCGACTTTCTCAGGCCGCTCGGCTATCGGTCCTATCATTCGGGCAAGTGGCACGTGGACGGTATGCCTGTGGCCAATGGCTTCGATCACTCGTATCTTTTGCTAGATCAGGATCGTTTTTTTTCACCACAGGTCCATTTCGAAGACGACCAGAAACTTCCGCCGGTTAGCCCCGAGAGCGGTTACTATGCCACGGTGGCGATTGCCGATCACGCGATCAAATGCCTGAAGGAGCATGCGCAGCAGCATGCCAGCGAGCCGTTCTTTCACTATCTGGCGTTCACCTGCCCACATTTTCCGCTGCACGCGCTGCAGGAAGACATCGCGCGCTATCGCGGTCGCTTTAGTGCGGGTTGGGATTCTCTACGCGAAGAGCGCTTGAAACGGATGCAGGCGATGGGCCTGGTCCATTGCGAACTGTCTCCCCGCACGCCCGGCGTCGAGCCGTGGCAATCGCTCGGCGAAGACGAGCGACAACAATGGCAAACCCGCATGTCGATCCACGCGGCAATGGTCGATCGCATGGACCGCGAGATCGGCCGAGTGCTCGCTCAACTCGAGGCCATGCATGCCCTGGACAACACGGTGATCATGTTTCTCAGCGACAATGGCGCCAGTGCCGAACGAGTGTTGCGCGGCGACGGCCACGACCCGACAGCAGCGCCCGGTTCGTGGCGGTGGTATCAGTGCATCGAGCCCGGCTGGGCCAACCTGGCGAATACACCGCTTCGCCGGTCTAAGATTTTCGTCCACGAAGGGGGCATTTCCACGCCTTTGATCGTCCACTGGCCCAAAGGCTCGCTGCCAGCCGGTCAATTGCGACACACACCTGGCCACGTCATTGACCTTGCCCCGACGATCCTGGAACTGGCCGGCGGTGCGAAACCCGTGACCTGGCAGGGCCAGCCAATTCCGCCCGCCCCAGGCCGCAGCCTCGTCAAAGTCCTGGCCGCGGACAACACGATCGATCGCGATTATCTATGGTGGTTCCACTCCGGCAACCGCGCGATTCGGGTTGGTGACTTGAAATTGGTCAGCGAAGGCGAAGGTGGCGCGTGGGAGCTGTATGATCTGTCCACGGATCGTGGCGAGTCCAAGAACCTGGCGGCGCAGAAACCCGAAAAAGTGCAACAGCTCACGCGTCAGTGGGCCGAGCACTTGGCCGAGTTTCGCACGTTAGCCATAGAAGACCTCGCGCCCGGGTCAAACGGCAATGCGACGAAAAAGAAACGAGCCAACTGATGGCCGGTCTTTTGCGCGCGTAGCGAACCGATCGGCTTCCAGGTTCCTTAACGTGGCCGCGGCTTTCGCAATCTGTCGCGAGCGTGCAGCCCCCAAACCCCCTGCGGTTCTAGCTCGAGATAAGCCTCCCAATGCTCGCGGGCTTCGTCCACGCGACCCATTTCTTCGAGCGTGTCGGCGATGTTGTAGTGGGAATCGAGTGCGAGAAGATTCCGCCGTGTGCCGCGATCAAATGGGCCATTTCAGCCCGCATCATCGAAGCCAACCGACCGGCTACGGCAACCCGCTTCCCTTTCAGTCAATTCGTGATTTTGGGCTTCGTCGCCACTTGCTTACTCCCTTGTTGCGCAGGTGCGCCCGAATGTCATGGCCGCATATCCTAGCACAAGCTCAAGACCATTATGGCTCCCTTGACGCCGTCCGCGGTTTGCTGGCCGCTGTTAGCTTGACGGTCTTGGTTTTATTTGGGGGCCGGTGCGGCCTCGACACAGCTTAAATTCGTTCGTCCAAGCGTGCATGGTCATCGAGAATATCCACCCGAAATGGGGTAATTCCGTGTAAAGGGCGCTTAGGGGCAGCCGAATTGAATCGCAGGTGCGCTAGGCATGCCAGGAACTGCGTGCAACCTCGGAACATCCCACCACGGGATTGGCGATAACATTCGTTGTTATCGCAATCATTTTTGGTCGATTCGGTTATATGCGATTCCGCGAGTATCGAGTGGTTTCCGACCACCGTGGAGCGGACTTCGTCGATCAAAGTACCCAAATTCCGCAACCCTGATCCTTGGAACAATTGGTGGTGTCCGAGTGTCCCAAGCCGTGTCGGCCAGCTACGACAACCTTCCATACGTGAGCGAGCCTCTGATCGAGACGCATCCCGACTCGCTGGCCGTGGTCGCGACTCTGCTGGGTATGCAACCGGGGGCGATCGAGCGGTGCCGTGTGCTCGAGCTAGGATGTGCCACGGGCGGCAACCTGATTCCCATGGCCGACTCAATACCCGAAGGCCAATTTCTGGGGGTCGATTTTTCTCCTGTCCAAATCGCCCAAGGTCAACAGGTCGTCGACGCGATCGGGTTGGCGAATATCGAGCTTCGAGCGATGGACATTCTGGATCTCGACCAAAGCATCGGCCAATTCGACTACATTATCTGCCACGGCGTTTATTCCTGGGCGCCTGCCGCCGTGCAGGCAAAGATTCTTGAAATCCTTACGCATAACCTGGATGCCAACGGCGTGGGCTATGTGAGCTACAATACCTATCCCGGTTGGCATGCGCGCGGGATGGTTCGCGAGATCATGAGCTTTCATGCCGGGCAGTTCACGGCGCCTCAAACCCAGGTTCAGGAAGGCCGCAAACTGCTCGATTTTCTGGTACAGGCCACGGGCCCCTCGGATTCTGCCTATAGCCGCGCGCTGAAAGAACTGGCTGAGTGGATGCGTCCTCAGCAAGACTCGTATCTCTTCCACGAGTACTTGGAAGATGTGAACCAGCCAGTGTACTTCCACCAATTCGTCGAGCGGCTAACCGCGAACAATTTGTGTTACCTGGGCGAGCCGTTGCTATCATCGAGCCTTGCGGGTTATCCACCGGAAATTCAGCGAGGCTGGCAGCAGATATCGCACGACCCGCTACGACTCGAACAGTACGCCGATTTCATCACGAATCGGTCTTTCCGTCGCTCGCTGGTTGGCCATGCCCAAACACTGGCGGCTCGAGCCCCCTCGGCCCAATATGTCTCGAACATGCACATCACGACGCTGGTTCGGCCCGTTTCGAAAACGGTCGATGTGCTGTCGCACGCGGTCGAGGCTTTTCGCGGCCGAGAAAGCCTCTCCGTGTCCACGGGTGACCCTGCCATCAAGGCGGCTTTGGTGGGACTGATGGAGGTTTGGCCTGCGTCCCTGACGTTTGGCGAGCTCTGGGATGGTGTCTGCAAGCGTCTGGCCGGCGCGCCTCTTGCGGGTGCGACCGACGCGGTAGCTCGCCAGCGAATGGCCGAACATCTGTTGCACTGTTACCAATCGAATCTTGTGTCGTTCCACGTGCGGAAGCTTCAATTTGCAAGCGGACCCAGCTCCCAACCGCTCAGCAGCCGTCTGGCTCGTTACCAGGCGGAAGCCGGATTGCCGATCACGAACTTGCGACATCGAGTGGCACAAGTCGGCGAGTTCGATCGCGCGGTTCTCGGCTGCCTCGATGGTCGCGATCGCGCCGCCATACTGGACGCGCTCGAGCGCGCCTTCGAAGCAAATCAGTTTCCGATCGAACCCCACGTCCGCAGCGCAACGGTCGCACAGCGGCGAGCCATTTTCGACGAACGTCTTGGTATAAGTCTGACATTCCTGGCACAGAGTGCCTTACTAGTGCGGTAGCAGGAGGGTAATTCGATGAAGAGGCATGGTTTTGTGTTCGCACTCTTGATGTGCGTCATCGGTCTGTCGGTCAATGGCACCGTCTCAAGAGCCCAAGACGGCCCGGCGATTCCTGGGATCGATGCGCTCCCGCCCCTGCCGCCGTCAACAGGCAAGTCGGACGACTACACGCATCCCAGTTTGCGGCGGACGCGTCAGCAACAACGGCCCAAGACCGACGTTTTTGATGGCGAACCAAACAGACTGTCGGTCAAGCAGAAGTATTCAGAGCAAACACCCACGGGTCAAAGTGCCGAGGAGCCTCGATCTAATGAGACGCGCGACCCCTCGTGGCAGCGAAAGAGGGCTACGCCAGACCGAACCGACTCGAACCTGAGTCCCAGCGATCGCCCCTTCATCAATCGCGAGCAAGACCCGAAGCCGCAAGCGAGAAACCTTCAGCAGAATGGCCCGCAGAGCACGCGCGATTTGCCAAGCAATCGTCGCAACGTGTATTCGGGCCAGGCGAATACAAATCTTTCCCGTTCGCAGGCGGATTCCGTTCGCGATCGGGCTGGAGCGAATTCCGATCACCGCGAATTGTACGGCGATCGCCTGGAGACTCCGCGAGGTCTGAATTCGCTTCCGAATTCGGCTGACGCGCGAAGTTTGCCGACTCGAGCAAATACCGTCCCGCCCAAAACAGGCAACTCGTGGTTTCGTAGAAACGCTCCTAGTTCGAAACAGGAGTCGCAGGGCAGGTATCCGGCCGCCAAGGCGAAGCCCAAACCCGCGACCGGAACCAGGTAGTCCCTAGAGGTACCGCTCGAGCACGCGGCGGCTACTGGAGTCGAGTTGGCGGATGTCGTCGATCGAATAGCGGATTCCGTGGGCGTCGATTATCAAGGCCCGATGAGGTCCCAGCCGCCGCACGTCATCGTTGGTGTTGAGCAGAAACCTTGTGGTACCGCGATCCGTTTCCACTTCCCATTCCGTCGGCTCGGTATCGGCTGGCACGCCAATGATGCGCCGGATCAAAGGCACGAATTCGCGTCGCGCCAGATCTGTTTCCAGTACTTCGCGCTGTGCCGGCGCGATCGCTTGCAAGTCCTCGACCGACGCCAGCTCGCGTCCCTCCAGGTCGCAAATTGAAATCCAGTGATCGGGGTCAGAAATCGGAAAACTGCGCACTGGCTCGACGCCGACGTGGCGAGCTCCTTGGGCATCGATCAAAACGAGCCGTCCCCAGGCGTCGTGGTGCAATTCAAATCTGGCGGCTTCGCCGTTCGTTGCATTCATCGGGCTAACTAAAGTTGGGTCTCGAAGCTTGGTAAATCTCGTAGCTCGTTGATGGTATGCAAGTGAGTCCGGCTGGCAATCGTAAATTGTTCGCGCGGCGGCTTCTAACTCGTTGTATTTCCTGTATCTTATTCGCTCAGCCTAGTTTTTTATCCATCTTAACGTTGCTGAATGATATCCAGCAGCCGAACCTCGCTCAGAATCAGCGTGACGACAGTATGTAGTCAAAACGACATCCGTTTTCGCCTGAGTTAAGCAAAGGCCCCGATATGCCGATTCTACCTGGAATTTTTATTTATCCAGCATTAGGGGCCGCCCGAAATGGCTCCAAGTGTTGGCAGGGCATCAGTTGCGATCGACAGGTTGGCTGCTTCGTTGCGAGGCGTCGCCTGTTGCCTAGGTACCGCCCTAACGCCGCGGCATGGCACCTGCTTTCATGCGAGTGGGTCCAGGTGCGGCTTTGGATCCAACAAGCTGCTTTAAAGCGGTTCAATTTAGTTATTTAAGTCCAATACTCTCCTCTCCCGACAAGAATTCCACTCGGCAGTGGAAGCTTGATGACTCGACCAGGCGCATGGGTCGAGTGCCATGGCGGCATCGGGCGGGCATAGGTTTTCGGCGCAACCTCGCAAGGCATCGGGAGCACGTGAAGTTTTATGGAATTTCGGAAGGTCCTCGCGTTACGCGGCCCCAATATTTGGGCGAATTTCCCAGTGCTAGAAGCCTGGGTGGATCTGATGGAGTTGCAGGACAGTCCGTCAGACCAGCTCGCCGGTTTTAACGACCGGCTGATGAGTTGGCTGCCGAGCCTCGTCGAGCACCGTTGCAGCCTTGGGCAACGCGGCGGCTTTTTCGAGCGCCTGCGTCACGGCACGTATCAGGCTCATATTCTCGAACACGTGACCCTCGAGTTGCAAAGTCTTGCTGGCACGCCGGTCGACTTTGGCCGGGCGCGAGAAACCTCCGAGCCCGGCGTCTATAAGGTCGTGATCGAGTACAAGGAAGAAGAGCTGGCTCGCGCCTGCCTGGCCACGGCCCACGCGCTGTGCCTGGCCGCGGTTCACAACACGCCCTTTGATGTCACCGCAGAGATCAAAAAACTTCAAGACATGGCGCACGAAGTGTGCCTGGGACCGAGCACTGCGGCCATCGTTCGCGCGGCCGAAGCCCGTGGCATTCCGGTTCGCAGATTAAACGACGGCAGCCTGGTTCAGTTGGGCCACGGTGCGAAGGCCCGCCGAATTCTCACCGCGGAAACCGATCGAACCGGGGCCATCGCCGAATCGATTGCCCAGAACAAAGAATTGACGCGAACCTTATTGCGCCAAGTGGGCGTGCCGGTTCCCAACGGACGGCCCGTCGTCGACGCTGAAGACGCGTGGGAAGCCGCGCAGGAAATCGGCGTGCCCGTGGTCGTCAAGCCGCAATACGGCAATCAAGGCCGCGGTGTGATCACCAATTTGACGACGCGCGAGCAGATCGTTATGGCGTTTGCGAACGCCAAAGAAGAGGGATCGAGCATCATGGTTGAGAAGTTCGC
The DNA here is from genome assembly GCA_043749935.1 of Planctomycetia bacterium. Taxonomy (GTDB): domain Bacteria; phylum Planctomycetota; class Planctomycetia; order Pirellulales; family PALSA-1355; genus PALSA-1355. Next base: position 1,582 of record JAYVCO010000134.1, on the reverse strand, counting down.
CCCGGGCGACGATTACCGGCTGCTGGTGATCGGCGATCGTTTGGTGGCGGCTGCTCGGCGCGAATCGGCCCACGTGATCGGCAATGGTCGCTCCACCATTCGCGAGTTGGTCGACGAAGTCAATCGCGATCCACGCCGCAGCGATGATCATGCCACCGTGTTGACCAAGATCAAGCTCGAACAAATTGCGCTGGCCGTGCTCGACGAACAGGGTTTTACGCCCGACTCGATTCCGCCGGCAGGTACGCGCGTGCTGGTTCGCCGAAACGCTAATTTGAGCACGGGTGGTACGGCTGCGGACGTGACAGACCTGGTTCATCCCGAAGTCGCGGCACGCGCGGTCGAAGCCGCTCGAATCGTGGGACTGGACATCGCAGGCGTCGACATTGTCGCCACCGACATTAGCCGCCCACTCGAAGGTCAGGGCGGAGTGATCGTGGAAGTCAATGCCGGGCCCGGGCTGCGGATGCACCTCCAACCTTCTTCCGGCCAGCCGCGCCCCGTGGGAGAGGCAATTGTCGGCAGCTTGTTCCCCGAGGGTCAGGACGGACGCATTCCCATCGTCGCCGTGACGGGCGTCAACGGCAAAACGACCACTACACGCTTTATTGGCCACATCATGCGTTCGATCGGACGTAAGGTCGGCATGACTTGCACCGATGGAATTTTCATCGATACACGCCGCATCGAGCTCGGCGATTGCAGCGGGCCATCGAGCGCCCAAGCCGTATTGATGAATCCGGCGGTCGACGTGGCCGTCTTGGAAACCGCTCGCGGTGGCATCTTGCGCGCGGGCCTTGGTTTCGACCGCTGCGACGTGGCCGTGGTCACGAACATTGGCGAAGGCGATCACCTGGGCATTTCGGATATCGAGACCGTTGAGAAATTGGCGGTCGTCAAGCGGGCAATAGTCGATGCGCTTGCGCACGACGGAACGGCTGTTCTAAAGGCCAACGATCCGTTGGTGGCGGTCATGGCCCGCTCGTGCAAAGCTTCCGTCATTTTCTTCGCCCAACGCGGCGATGATCCGGTTATTGTGGCTCACCGCCGCAAAGGCGGCCGCGCGGTTTTCGTGCGACACGACACCGTGATCGTCGCCGAAGGCGAAGTGGAAATCCCCCTGGTGGCCCTGGCCAATGTGCCCCTGACGCACGGCGGCCGGATTGCCTTCCAGGTGGAAAACGCCCTGGCCTCGGCCGCGGCGGCCTGGGCTCTGGGAATTCCGCGAGACGCAATTCGCGCCGGCCTGGAATCGTTTGCCGCCGATTTGGAAAAAGTGCCCGGCCGGTTCAACCTGCTGGAAGTCGGCGGAGCGACCGTGATCGTCGACTACGGCCACAATGTCTCGGCACTGGTGGCCTTGATCGAAGCCCTCGAACAATTCCCCCAGCTCCGCCGCACGGTTGTCTATTCAGCCGCGGGTGACCGTCGCGATTGCGACATGGTGCGCCAGGGCGAATTGCTGGGCGAAGCGTTTGACCGAGTCATCCTCTACGAAGACCACTACCTCCGTGGCCGCGCCGACGGCGAGATCATGAGCCTGTTCCGCCAAGGTCTGGACGCCGGCCAGCGAGTTTCCGAC
>JAYVCO010000133.1:0-4774 GCA_043749935.1 Planctomycetia bacterium | reverse complement strand
GGGCAGCTTGCGCGACGCCTGTCGGCGGTTTTCGATCGACACCGACCGCGTGTTTCTTTCGGGCCACTCGCTAGGCGGAAACGCGGCCTGGGATATCGGTCTTGCCCATCCCGACCTGTGGGCGGGTGTCATACCAATCGTGGCGCTAGCGGAAAAATACTGTTTGAAGTATTGGCAAAACGCCAGCCTGGTACCCTTCTATGTGTTGGCGGGCGAGTTGGATGGCAAGAAGACGATCGATAACGCGGCCACCTTGGACACCTATATGCACAAGGGGTTCGACGTCACCGTGAACGAGTACATCGGCCGAGGCCACGAGGATTTCTACGAAGATATTCTGAACATCTTCGATTGGATGAGCCACCGAGAACCGCGCAATTTCTTTCCCAAGCAGTTCACGATCTCGACGATGCGGACCTGGGACAACTATTTTTGGTGGCTCGAAGCCAGCAAACTTCCATCGGCCGGCATCGTCGAGCCTTCCGACTGGCCTCCGGCTCGCAGCACTTTCGCCGCCGTCATTACCGGGAAGGTCAATGCCAGTAACGGGCTCTCGATCAATGCCGGCGACATCAAGGTCACCGTCTGGCTGTCGCCCGAGCTGGTCGACTTCAACAAGCGGATCGACATCAAGCTCAATGGCAAAAAACTGAATGCCAAGAATCCGCTGATCGGGCCTGACCTGAACGTGCTGCTCGAGGACGTCCGCACGCGAGGCGATCGGCTGCACCCATTTTGGGCCAAGGTCGAACAGCCCTGACGTCTGACCCCGCGCTATTTCGTCGCCGACGCTTCCGCCGAAGGTGCTTCGGCGGTTTCCGGCGCTTCCTTGTTGAGCGTGAAGCCGCTCAAGAACCAGCCATCGTCCTCGGTCGTCACGGTCAACCCGGCCGGGCCCAGATAGCGGCGAACCATGTCGTAGTCGGGCAGCTTGCTGGCATCGAGCCGTTGCGTGCGAAGCACGCCCTCTTTGCCTTCGCCCATCAGCGAGTTCAAGATTTTTCCGACCAACGATTCGGCCTCGGGCATGCGTCCCGTGCGAAGCAGCTCGTACACACCCCGATAAGCGTCATCGGTGCGAATGAACGTCTGGCCGGCTTGTTCGGGCAACGCCAGTTTGGCCAGATCGGCACGAACGCGCTGATAATCGGAGCAGTCAGCCAACTTCCCGCGCGCCGCCTCGTCGGCCAGCACCTTGGCCAGAATATCGATATGCGTCGCCACGAACATTTGTCCGTAGGCCACGGTAACGGCCGAATTCGGCAGCATCGGCTTCTCGGGCTCTTCTTCCGGTTCCGCCGGCGCGCCGCCCACGGCGCCAAACGTCGGGCTATTCTCGATCGTGACCATCGGCAATTCGCTTTGCTCATCGATGATCTCCCACACTTTGTGGCCATTAATCTCGCGCAGCTTGGCGTCGGGGTCGGTCTCCATCGATTTGTCGATCGCGGCGGCTAGCGCCGTGGCGTTCGTGGTCTCGACGGCCAGGAGTATCCGCTCGCTCTTGGGGGTGATCGGCAGTTGAAGATCGGAAATAATCGTCACCCGATTTCCCAAATGTGCGATCAAGTCGCGCCGGATGTCGATCCTGGGTCCATTCTCGTCGGTGCGGATCGATTCCAACACGTCTTCGAAAACCTCGTCGCCGACGACCTCGTTGATCAAGGTCTTCGAACTCTCGAACGCGTTTTTCGTGTTCAAGTTGCCCGCGGCATAGCTGGCCACGTCACGCGGCACCCACGGGGGCGGAACGAATTCGCCGCCGTTGGGCAAGTCGAGCATCCGGGCTGCCAACACAAACTTTTGGGCGTGGTCCGGAGCGAAAATGAAGGAGCGGTGCAGCATTTCATAGTGATCGACCGAGAAGTTCACGAATCCGCCGATTCCCTGGATGCCCGTGAATCCTTGTTCCTTCAGGATCTTGAGCATGTCCTGCCCTTTATGGCGCGGATGCTCGGCGGCGTTGGCCAGGCGCATCGCTTCGGCATAGCCGAACGGTTCGACGAACCAGCGGGCGTGCGGAGCCAGGTCACCAGCGCCCGTGCGGACCCGCTTCGTTATCGATTCAAAAGCCGGCAGAGCGGCAAGGCTGTCGGGTTTGGCTTCTGACTGGCGAGAGACGATGCCTTCGAGCACCTTCAGGTTGTCCGAGGCCGCCAGCAGTTCCTCGTTGCTGAAATAGATCATCTGGTGAGCGGGGTGATCTTCGTGCTTGGGGATGTCGAAGACCGTCACTTCTCCGCCCGCCAGCTTTCGCTTGCTGGCAACTGCTTTTTGAGCGGCCATGTTCCGATTGATTTTTTCCAGCAGTGCGTTGGCCTGGGGCAGGTGTCCGGTGATGTCGGCGACAATTGCCACGGCGACTTCTTTCTCACTGTGACGAATCAAGGCAATGCCGACTTCGCCCGATGGGACCCCGTCGAGGTCTTCCCAGCCGATGCCCAACTTCTGGTGAGTTTGCGTCCATTTCTGCTCCATCTGCTGACGCAGACTGTCCATAAACGGCTGCATCGCCGGATCTTGCATCAGTTGACCGAGCTGGGTTTTGTTCCAAGCGTCGCGAAATTGATCGATCGAGCCGACCGCGAGGAAACCTTTGGTCGTGTTGGGCAGAAGTTGTTCGGCCGGCGGGACCGCACCAAAGCTTTTGACTCCACTTACCAGGACAAGGACCGCGATCGCACAGCTTACCCAGTTTGAGAGTCGCGACACGATTGATATCTCCTGAGGACACCCAAAGAATGTAGCCCGCCTGGACAGCTGGCGGAGTGCATAAGTCTATGCGCGGTCGGCCGATGTTACTAGATCGGCTCGCGTACGAAGCAACAATCAATACCGCCTTTCTGGACGGTACCCTTTGCCTACAGGGTACTTCCAGTCGATCCTTGGGACGTCGAGCGACCCGGAATCGCTGTCGGGCATGCTTCCGGAAGTTCTACGTGGACGATCCGGCAAGGTCAGCTACGTCTTTCTATTTGATCCAAATTTCTTATTTCAACAATCGAGCCCACCAGCGTGGCTCGTGTCGATAAGCCACGCCTGCGATAGAATTAAGGTCTGACCCTATAGATCGAGCCCCAAATATCGAGCCCAATAGATCGAGATCGTGCAGCCACCCGAAAAGCCCGCAACCGAGGGGGACCGCTGAGAGAAAGCGGACCGGAAGAGAATTTGATGAGAGATTTCCAGAGCGAGAACCTGAGCCATGACGCGATTCATGGCTACATCCCGTTTGTCTCGCGAGCTGGCCTGTCGAGCGACGAAGTTTCGGAGCGTCAGATCATCGACCACCCTTGGGTCCAGCGACTGCGGCAAATCCATCAGTTGCAAACCGCCTGGTGGGTCTTTCCCACGGCCGAGCACACGCGTTTCCAACACGTTGTGGGCGTGATGCATCTGGGCAGTCGTGCCGTCGCGGCTCTTTATGAAAGCCTGCGCGAAGTTTGCCCCGACGTGCCGAGCCGCGGGTACGTCGAGTCGCTGGTGCGCATGGGCGGGCTGTTGCACGACGTGGGACACGGGCCCTTTGGTCATTTTTTTGACGACCACTTTCTCTCGGACTACGGCCTGAGTCACGAAACCTTGGGTAGCACGATCATCTGCCAGGAGCTCGGCCCGCTGCTCAGCCGCATCCGCCGCAATCCCCGCAGCCGCCTGGAGTCGAACGAACGGCTGGACCCGGCGCAGATCGCTTTTTTGATCACCCGCCCCAAGCAGCACGAAAAACCGGAAGACAGCCCTCGCTGGCTGCAATTGCTGCGCAGCCTGTTCAGCGGAATCTATACGATCGACAACATGGATTTCGTGCTGCGCGACGCTTACATGTCGGGCTACAACACGCACGCGTTCGACCTCGAGCGCCTGCTGCACTACAGCTTTTTCACCCGCCAGGGGCTGACGATCCATACCAAGGGCGTCGCGGCTCTAGTGCAATTCATGGGCGTGCGCGCGGACCTGTTTCGCACGATCTACTTCCACCGCACCGTGCGCGCCATCGACTTGACGCTGGCCGACTTGTTCGCCGACAGCAAAGCTTATCTGTTTCCCGGCAACCCGCTTGAGCATTTGGAGGAGTATCGCCGGTTTACGGAATGGTCGTTGTTGGTCGACGTGGGACGATGGATCGAAAGTTCCGATCCAAAACAGCGCGAACTGGCCGAGCGCTGGCAAGCGTTCTTGCATCGCGATATTCCTTGGAAGATGGCCTGCCAGCGAAATCTCGTGTTTGGCGTCGCGGAAGCCGAGCGAAGCAGCATCTTCAGCTCGGCCGAGCTGGTCGAACACGCCTTGCGGGCCAACTTGCCCGGAGAGCTGGCCCGGCTGCCGCTGAGCGTCGATTTGGCTCGCCACCTGCATCGACCCGACACGCGCGGGCCGAGTCTGGGGCAGAACTTCCTCTGGGATCCGGCTCGCAATGAACCTCGACCCCTGACCGACGATCAATTATTTAGGCAGTTGCCCTTGAGTCATCGCATCTGCCGGGTGTACGCGCAAGACGATTCGCACGCTCCGCAATTGGCCGCCGCGCTCGACGCGCTGCTGGGCCCGGGCGGCGGCGACGATTTGACGAATATGTGAACGTGGGCCTTCACAAATCGCATTGGAGATACCTAGGTTTTGCCCGAGACGTGACAAGTAAACATGATTGAACGTCGAAAGTCGGCTCGCGTCCTATGGAACGACTCAAAAATAACTTCGAGATTCTTGTTTTTCGTCGTGTCGTCGTGTCGTCGTGTCGTTGTGGTTCTTAGCCCGGTTCTAAATTACCACGACG
>JAYVCO010000132.1:0-13969 GCA_043749935.1 Planctomycetia bacterium | reverse complement strand
CGATGCCCCACAGCGGTCGCACGAATTGCGGATCGACCGGTTCTTCGGCATGCCAAATGGGATGCTCGGGCGGAAGCAAGCGAAGCTTATATTCCTGCTCGGGAAAAATCTCTGCGATCAGTGCGCGAAAACCCTTTTCGAATTCGCCACCGCCGCAGCACGCTTCGCCAAAAATGAAGCCGCCGCGATCGACGTAATCGCGCAGCCGGGCTTTCTGTTCATCCGTGAATTGCGGAGCCTGCCGGCCATTGATGAACAGCACCGGCGCTTGCAGCAAATCTTCGACGCTGGCGGCGGCTGGATCGATGACTTGCCAGGTCAAATCGCGTTCCCATTTTTTCTCGACGTACGTGGTTAGATTGGCCAGGTCACTGCGGTGATGATTCCAATCCTCGCCCGGGCCGTGCTTCAGTTTTGCCACTAGCACCGGGCGGCGTCCCTTGGCCAGGAAGAGTAGGGCGAAACTGGTGCCGATGTGCGGATTGGCTTCCGGTTGTCCCGTTCCTTTCCAAAAACCCGAAAGGTTATCCTGGGCCCGCACCAACATATCGGCCCCTTCGCGATACCAGTCGTGCTGGCCGATGAAGCGACGCGCCGACATCCGCCCGGCGCGTTCGACCCCGTACAGGTAGTACAGCATCCAACTTCCTTGGCCGGCGCGGAGCCCCGCGCCACTGGGATTGCTGTGGACCGAGAAATTACGTTCCAACCAGCGCAAGCCGTTTTCGATCGCTTGGTTGGCGGATCGAGCGCCGCAGCAGCGCACTTCGTCGCCGACGACTTGGGCATCTCCGCCGTTGAGCTCGCCCGAGGCGATGATCATCGAAGCAATGCCGGCGCAAGTCATGCTGCCCGTGCCCACTCCGCCTCGGGTGTAGCTCCACGAGCCGTCGGGGTTCTGCAACTGTTGCCAATAGTGGAGAGCGGAGCGCCACGTCTTTTCGTTGACTTTGATCCCGGCTCGTTCGGCCTCATAAAGAGCTAAGAGCGCAAACTGGCTGTTCGAGGGATCGCCCGACGGACCGCCGCTGGGCGAGGGATAGGACCAGGCTCCCTTCTTGTCGCCGGCGTTATTCTGATTATCTTCCAGCCATTTCGCGTTCTGGCGAATCAGGAGCAAGTCCTTCTTGGGCTCGGCCGCGCAAAACACCATCGTTTGCAGCGAGATGACGTAGGTCTGCGAAGCACGCAGTGCTCGCAAATAAGTGAGCGCTTTCTGAATTTTTTCGTCTTCAACGTCGACCCCCGCATTGAGCAGGGCCAGCGTGCAGAGCGACGTGACGCCGCCGACATAGGCGGGCTGATCGGGCCAGGTGCCATTGGGTCCTTGCGTTCGCTTCAAGAAAGCGACGGCCCGGTCCATCGCATTGCGGACCTGTTCGGGCGCGATCTCGGCACGCGCCGCTGGACTTGCGCTTAGAAACGTAGCAACAGCCACGAGTAGAATCGTTATTTCCCGCATGGCACTGTTCCAAAGGCCGCAAGCGCGCTCGGGTCGCTCGACACAACTATCTTAAGCTATTGAATTTAAATCGGCAACGAAGGGCCCTTCGGCGTTGCTCGTTCTAGCGGCCAGCCTTAGAATGAATAAATGGTGTCCGCAGTCGGACACCTTGCTTTTTCGCGGTTTAGCAGTGGACGCTCATAAGGATTTTGCGTTTGGCCACGAAGCCCCGTAGTCTCGGAGACGTCCTGCAAGAGTTCAGCCAACATCGGCAACTCATGCAGGAAGAACTACAAAAGGTCATTGTCGGCCAGAACGACGTGATCGAGCAGATCTTCGCTGCCATTTTCACGCGCGGTCATTGCCTGTTGGTCGGCGTGCCAGGGTTGGCCAAGACGCTGATGGTCAGCACGCTGGCCCGCATTCTCGACATCGGCTTCAAACGCATCCAGTTCACGCCCGACCTGATGCCATCGGACATCACGGGCACCAACGTGCTGGACGAAGACGAACACGGCAAGCGGCAGTTTCGTTTCGTCGAAGGTCCGATTTTCACCAATATCCTCCTGGCCGACGAAATCAATCGCACGCCTCCCAAGACCCAGGCGGCTTTGTTACAGGCCATGCAAGAGCGCGAGGTGACGGTAGGGCAAACGACCTACACGCTGCCCGAGCCGTTTTTTACGATCGCCACGCAGAACCCGATCGAGCAAGAAGGCACCTATCCGCTGCCCGAAGCGCAATTGGATCGGTTCATGTTCAATATCAAGGTCGATTATCCAAGCTTGAGCGAAGAGGAGCTGATTCTTTCGGCGACGACGCGAAACGAGAAGCCGGAAGTCCGCAAAGTGCTGTCCGGTCGCGCGATATTGAACCTGCAAAAACTGGTGGGATCGGTGGCCGTGAGCGAGTACATCATCAAGTACGTCGCGCGGCTGGTGCGCTCGACGCGACCCAAGAGCGACGGCGCTCCCGATTTCGTGCGCGAATTGGTCGATTGGGGCGCCGGGCCCCGGGCCGGACAGTTTCTGATTCACGGCGGCAAGGCGCTGGCGGCCATGGACGGGCGGTTTTCGGTGGCCATCGAAGACATTCGCAAAGTGGCCATTCCGGTGCTCCGACACCGCGTGAGCACGAATTTCCAGGCCCAAGCCGAGGGAATGACGACCGAGGACGTGATCGAACGCCTCCTGCGAGAAATCCCCACGCCGGACATCCCGAAATTCTCCGGCTGATCTTAGAATACAGATTGGGGCCTTAGGATACAGGTAAGGTCTCGGATCCAACTCGCAAGCCCCTTCTCTCGGAGTCTGGCGGTCGAAGAATGCCTGCCGTTGAACAATATCTGAAGCCGGAAGTCATTCGGCAGATATCGCGCCTCGACCTGCGCGCACAGTTCATCGTCAAGGGGTTTCTTCAGGGCTTGCACGCCAGCCCCTTTCATGGCTTCTCCGTCGAGTTCAGCGAACATCGCAAATACACGCCCGGCGACGATCCGCAGGACATTGATTGGCTCGTGTATGCCAAGACCGACAAGTACTACATCAAAAAGTTCGAAGCGGAAACCAACATCACTGGTTATCTGGTGATGGATCTGAGCCGCTCGATGGGCTATACGTACCGCCAGGAGCTCACCAAGTTCGACTATGGCATCTGCCTGGCCGCCGCGTTGTGCTACCTGATGATTCACCAGCAGGACCCCGTCGGGCTGATTACCTTCGACGAAAAAATTCGCCAGAGCCTGCCGCCACGCTCGAAGCGCACCCAGTTGGGCAACGTGCTCTCGATGTTGGCCAACCTGAGGCCGGCCGGGCAGACCGACATTGCCAAAAGCCTGGTTCAAATCGCGGCCATGCTTCGCCATCGCAGCCTGGTGATGGTTTTCACCGACTTGTTCGCAGATCCGCCGCCGATCATCCAAGCGCTGCGGCGATTGCGCCACGGCGGGCACGATGTCATTCTGTTTCATATTCTGGACGAAGCCGAAGTGCGGTTTCCGTTCGACGGAATCATCGAGTTCGAAGAGCCGGAGACGCACGAAAAAATTCAGATCGATGCCAGCAGCTTCCGCCCCGACTATCTCGGCGAAATTGAATCTTTCTGCGAGACCTATCGGCGCGAGTGTTTCCAGATCGGCGTCGATTACGTGCAGGTCGACACCAGCATGCAATTCGATCGCGCGCTGACCGAGTATCTGGCCAGTCGCCGGGCGAGGTACTAAATGACCTTCTTGCACGTCGCTTTTTTGGGTGGAGCGCTGGCCGTCGCGGTGCCGATCGTGCTGCACCTGATGATGCGGCAGCAGCCCAAGCATCTCGAATTTCCGGCTCTGCGATTCATTAAATTGCGCGAGAATGCCAATCGGCGGCAGATGAAGTTTCGCCACTGGCTGCTGCTGGCCTTGCGCTGTGCCGTGATTGGGCTGTTGGCATTGGCGCTTGCGCGGCCGAGCATGTTGGCCTCGGGCATGCTGGGGGTGGGCGATCAAGAAGCGCCGGTGGCGGCCGCGTTCGTATTCGATACGAATCCTCGCATGCAGTACCGGCAGCAAAACAAAAGCCGATTGCAGGTAGCGCAGGAAACGGCCCAGTGGCTCTTGCCGCAACTGCCCGCGGAGAGCGAAGTGGCCGTGGTCGACTCTCGGTCCGGCACGGCAAGGTTCTCGGTCGATCCGGGAGCAGCGCGTCAGCGCATCGAAAGGCTCGATGCGCTGACCATGACTCAGCCGCTGGCCTTGGCGCTCGATTCGGCCTTGAAGCTGGTTCACGAGAGCGAAAAACCGCGCAAGGAAGTGTATGTGTTTACCGATCTGTCGCGCGCGACATGGTCGGCCGACGCGATGCGCGACCTCGATCGACAGCTCAAGGCGCTCACCGGCATTGGAATCTATCTGATCGACGTCGGCGTCAAGGATCCGACCAATTTCGGGTTGAGCAATTTGCAGCTTTCCGGCCAGGTGCTCTCGAAGAATAGCCCTTTGCGAATTCAGAGCGATCTGATTCATGTTGGTGCCGGCGGCGAGCGTTCGGTCGAGCTGTACTTCGTCGATCGCGAGACCGGCAAGCCCAACATGCGCAATCAACAACTGCTGAACTTCCAATCGGGCGAGTTTCAACGGATCGACTTTCGCGTAAGCGGTCTGGCAACCGGCACTCACCAAGGTTATCTCAAAATTGCCGGCGAGGACGCGCTGCCGTGCGATGACACCAAGTGGTTTACGGTCGAAGTCCGGCCCGCCTGGCGCGTGCTACTGGCGGCGCCCGAAGGAGCCGACCGGACGCCCAACGATTACGCGTTGTTCCTTTCGCAGGCTCTCGCGCCCGACGCTTTTCGCATCAAGGGCGAAGCTGCGTTCGACTGCGAGATCATCGGGACGAACGAGCTGGCCAACAAGAAGCTTGACGACTATGCGGCTGTATGCTTGATCGACCCAAGACCCCTGACGCCGGAAACCTGGCAGAAGTTGCACGCGTATGCCTCGGCAGGCGGTGGCGTTGGGATCTTTCTGGGTCGCAATGCCACGCCCGTCGATTCTTTCAACGAGCCGGTGGCTCAAGAACTGTTGCCGGGCAAACTGGCGCGGCAATGGCGGGCAGACGACGGAGTGTATCTGGCGCCAGACAATCTGGAACATCCGCTGTTGGCGAAGTTCCGCAGTTCGGAAAGCTCGATTCCCTGGGAGGCCTTCCCGGTTTTCCGCCACTGGCAATTGAACCAGCCATCGTCCGGGGTCGGAGTCGTCCTGCGGTTTTCGAACAACCAACCGGCGCTGTTGGACAAACCCGTTGGCAAGGGGCGCGTGATCGCCATGACCACGCCGATCTCGGATCCGTCCAACCGGCGTGACCTTTGGAATTTGCTGCCCACGGGCGAAGAGCCTTGGCCATTCGTGATGTTGGCGAACGAAATCCTGTATTACCTCGTCGGCAGCGGTCAGACGCAGCTCAATTTTCTGGCCGGAGAGACGGCAGTCGTGCAATTGGGCTCCGCGAATCGCTATCCGATCTATTCGCTAACCACGCCGCGAGGCGACCAGATTCGCACGCCGGCCGACGAACGGCAGAACACGGTGCTCGTGACGTCGACCGACATGGCGGGCAACTATCGGCTTCAGGCAGGCGGGGGAGAGCAGGGAATCGATCTGGGGTTCAGCGTCGATCTGCCGGCGGAGGTCAGCCAACTGGACCGCGCCAGCATCGACGACCTCAAAGTCGTTTTTGGTGAGACTCCGTTTCGCCTGGCTCACAATCGAGAAGAAATCGATCGCAACGTCAGCGCGGGTCGGGTTGGCGTCGAGTTGTTCCCATACTTGATCGCCTTGCTGGTCATCGTATTGGGTTTCGAGCTAGTGCTCTCGAACCGATTTTATCAGGATCACGATTCAGCGCCAAAGCGTTCGCTCGCCGCTCAGCTTTCGTCTCGAGCCCGCGAGCAGGACGATCAAAAAGTACCCGTCGCACCTTAAATGAGCCAGTGGTATTTCAATCCGGTGGGGGGCTACGGCCTGGTGAGTGCCGCGGCGCTGGCGCTCATTCTGCTGCTCACACTATTGGGGTTGCCGCGCCATCGTCTCTCGCCACGTCGGCGTTGGGTGTTGTTCGGCATTCGACTGGCCGTGATCGCGTTGGCCATGCTGGCGATGCTGCGGCCGTCATTGGTGCACACCAAAACGAAAAAACAATCCGTCAGGCTGGTGGTGCTCGTCGATCAATCGAGGAGCATGCTGGTGGCCGATGCCGTGGGCGGAAAGTCGCGCTGGGCGGTACTGCGGTCGGTCGTGGAAGAAGCCCTGCCGGCGCTCGAGCAATTGAGCGAGAATCTGGAAGTCGAGGTTTACGGCTTCGATTCCGAACTGCACCCGCTCGATTTCACCGCGGGCAAGCTGGACCTGAGTTCCACGCCCGACGGCCAGCAGACGGCGATCGGCGCTGCGTTGGAGGACGTTTTGCGACGCGAGACAGGCAAACGCCTTGGCGGAGTCATTCTCTTGAGCGACGGCGCCCAACGAGCCTACGCACCGCACGACATTGCCCCGCAGGGGCCGACGCGGCGGCTGGCCGAGTTGGGCTATCCGCTTTATACGTTGGCCTTCGGCCAATCGCGCGGCCTGGGCCAGGCGCGCGACGTGGCGATCAAGGAGCTGTCGGTCAATCAAACGGTGTATGTAAAAAACGATTTGACCGTGCATGGCAACGCGCGCATCGACGGTTTTGGCGGGCAGACCATTCCCGTGCAGATTTTGCTGGAAACGGCATCCGGAAAAATGGAGGTGGCCGGAACCCAGGAGCTCAAAGCGCCCCCGCAAGGCGAATCCGTGCCAATCGAATTGCACACGGTGCCCCAAACTCCCGGCGAATACAAGCTCACGCTCCGCGCCGCAAAACAGCCCGGCGAGCTGGTGACCACGAATAACGAGATCAGCACGTTCATTACCGTGCTCAAGGGTGGCGTCAATGTGCTTTACCTTGAAGGAGGGCTGCGCGTCGATCAGAAATATCTGCGCCGTTCGCTGGATGCTTCGGCCGACATCAAGGTCGATTATCTCTCCTTCAATCCGCGCGATCCGAAACAGCGGCCGGTCGACCTGCTCGAGCGCTTTCAGCGCGGCAAATACGATGTGTACATCATTGGCGACGTCGACGCCTCGTACTTTACGCCCGACGAATTGCAGGCTCTGGCCAAAGTTGTCCGCAATGGGGCCGGGCTGGTCATGCTCGGCGGCTTTCACACGTTTGGCCCGGGAGGCTATGCCGATTCGCCACTGGCTGAGCTATTGCCGGTGGCGATGGATGGCAAGGAGCGGCAGCAATTGGGCGACCGGCCACGATCCGACGTGCAACTTCGCGGCCCGTTGACCATGCGGCCCGCGAAGCCCTTGGGACAGCGCCACTATCTGATGGCCCTGGACGACTCCAAGGATCGGGACCAGCAATGGGCGAAACTGCCTCCACTGGAGGGCGCCAACAAGTTGGGACAACCGAAACCGAGCGCGCAAGTCTTGGCGGAAACGCCCGACGGAAAACCGCTGATGGTGGTGCAAGAAGCCGGTGGCCGCGTGATTGCCTTCGCGGTCGATTCAACCTGGCATTGGTGGATGGAGGGGTTTGCCGCCCAGCACAAACGTTTTTGGCGGCAAGTCGTGTTGTGGTTGGCGCACAAAGATGAACTGGCCGATGGCAACGTCTGGATCAAACTTGCGCAGCGAAGGTTTGGTCCTCGACAGCGCGTCGAGTTCACGGCCGGCGCGCAATCTCCGCAAGGCGAAGCGTTGCCCGCGGCCCGGTACGAAGCCGAAATTCAGTTGCCCGATGGAACGAAACAAAAGGTGAACCTGGTGCAGCAGGGCGATCACGTGTCGGGTGTTTTCGATCAAACACAAACGGCTGGCGACTACGCGATCACCGTGACGGCTCAAAATCAAGGTGCGCCGGTCGGCACTGCCAAATCGCGGTTCTTGGTGTTCGAGCAAGATTTGGAATTGGACAACGCCGTCGCCGATCCGGCGCTACTGGCCAGCCTCTCGGCGATGACTCGCGACGTGGGCGGGCAATCGTTGGCGCCAGAGGAATTGCCCGATTTGCTGCGGCGCATTCAAGAGAAGCCGCCGGAGCTGGAAGTAGAAACACTCGTCAAGCAAACGCCTTGGGACACCTGGCCATTCTTCCTGATCTTCGTCGGCTTGATCAGCACCGAGTGGTACTTGCGGAAGAAATGGGGCCTCGTGTAGAGACTACGCCATCTTTGTTGGATCCAATAGAATCTGACAATTAAGAATTAAGCATAGTCGCGCCATTAGTGTTTGTAGTTCCAGTCGCTCTGGCCATATCGAGTAGCGACCAGATCGCGAACTCGCTGGCGCGGCCACTGCGAATCTTCTAGTCGAGCTTGCCAGCCACCAGTAACTGCCTCGCGAAGCGCTTGCGCGCTAGCCGGTAAGTTCGTAAGGAACGCCCCGTGGGCCCGATTCCTGCGATACTCTGGTTGTCGTGGCGGCATCGCCAGGCATGTTTCGACCAGTGACAAATCAAAGTCGTAGAGCAGCGTGCCGTGATAGAGCATCGTCCGCCGCTTGCAGCGCACGCTGTTGCCCGAGAATTTCGCGTCACCCAAGGCCAGATCGCTCGTGCCTTGACGCACGGCGCCTGGGACTAACGGTCGCAATGCATCGAGCATCGCTTCGAGTACGAAGCGGTGAGCCACGTCGAGCGAGCGTAGCGCCGGCCGTGCTTCGTAGCCGAGCACCAGGCCATACATCAGGCAGCCGCGGGCTGTCACGATCGAGGCCCCGCCGCTGGCGCGTCGCAGAATCTTGATGCCACGCGCCTGGCACGATTCCAAATTCACTTCCTGGGCAACTTGCGAACTGCGACCGAGCACGACGAACGGCTCGGGCGATTCCCACAGCCGCAATGTTTCGCGCGACTCAGCCTCCTGCTCGGCTTCTTCCAACAGAGCTTCGTCTAGGGCGAGGTTTTCCTCGGGCGTCGAGAGCGTCAGGTCGAGCAACCGCATGCAAAAGTCTCGAGCAATTCGGCAAATGTAGAGCGAGGGGGCGTTTCTCGCTTCGCCTTGACGATCGCGCCGGTGCCCCTACACTTAGTTTATTGTCGATCCGCTCCTCGAGTGCCAGCCATGTCTTCCAATTCGCCCTCGTCCAAGGGCTTCTCGCCCCAGGGCCTTTCGCCCGACGACGCCTTGCCCCCCGTCGAGCCACCGAACGCAAGCTTCATTCTGCAACTGTTCGTGGTGCCGGGCATCATCGTCGTGGTCGTGGTGATGATTTGGCTGATGTTCAATTGGCTGGCGCAAATGGGCAACGATCGCGACGCATTCGTGCGAGCCCTTTCGCGCAACAACGAGGCACGCTGGCAAGCGGCTTTCAATCTGGCCAACGCACTGCGCGGCGAACGCGGTTCGAGCAATCCAAAGCTGACGAACGATCCCGAGCTGGCCAAACAACTGGCGGGCATTTTGGATAGCGAAATCGCGGCGGGCAGCATGGACAAGAATCCGATCGCGTTGCGAATCTATCTTTCGCGCGCGCTCGGCGAATTCCGCGTGGCCGACGCGCTGCCGACGTTGATCAAAACGGCCACGACCGAACGCAACGAAGCGGAGGGGGACGTGCGCCGCGCGGCCTTGGAAGGAATTGCGATGTTGGCCTCGAACGTCGGCAGCGACGACGCACACTTCGCCGACAACGCGCAACTCAAAGAAGCACTAATGAAAGCGGCTGCAGATTCGGAATCGCGCACGCGAACCGTCGCGGCTTTCGCGATGGGCGTCATTGGCGGACCACAGTATTCGGAAAAGCTGCACTCCATGCTGGTCGATGCCTATCCCGACGTGCGCTATAACGCAGCGACGCGCCTGGCCCACGTGGGCGACGTGGCGGCCATTCCCGTGCTGGTGGAAATGCTCGATCCCGATGAACAGGCCGGCGTGGAGGTCGAACAGCAAAAAGATATGCGACCCTTCAAGCGCGCGGTCATCACGCTCAACGCCCTGCGTGCGACCAGCCAATTGGCCGAGCAAAACCAAGAAGCCGATCTGGGCGCGCTCGAGTCAGCAGTCGAAAAACTCCTAGCGAAAGAGGAGGGGGGCGAGATTCGCGTTGAAGCCACGGGCGTGTTGCGGCAACTCAATAGCCGCTCAGCGAAGGCGCCCGTCGAGCATTCTCCAGCCTCTTGATCGCTTGGCTTCCAGTTCCTTTGGCACCGCGCGGATGTCACGCAGGTTTGCCTCCTTCCAAAAACCAGCGTCAGGCCGGTATTTTTGCCGAATGCAATCGTCTATTTGGGTGCGTCTTGCGAAGAATGCTTGGAAGACCTTGACGGTTGGGTAAGAAGACGGACGTAAGTGCTTGTTATTAAGCTATTTGCGTCGACGGTGCGTTTTGCGGTATCGGCGGGTTTTGGCGATAACTTCAAAATATTTTTTCGGCCGCAAGTCATTCCGCGAGCAATACTTTCGTGAGAGCTGGCGGTGCAGGCATCCACAATTTGTTTGCGGAAACTGGTTTTGTCCGGCAGACTCTCCTGTAGGTCCTTTGCGCGAATTTCGCGCACCATTCGTACTATTACTTGAGAAAAAAACCAGAATCTGGCAAATCAGTTGCCGAATCGAACGGGGTGACGCGTATGCTCAAAGTCTTTGCCTTCATGACTCCTGTGGCGTTTGCCGCCAGTGTTTTTGCGCAGGAATCGTGCCAAACCTATCGACTGGTTTACCAGACGGTCTACGACCAGCAGCAGGTAACCGCCTATCGCATCGAGGCCGAGACGGTTTATGACGAGCAGCAGCAGACCACGTATCGCCCGATTTACGAAACAGAAATGCGCGAGCGCCGCTACACCGTGGCCCGCCCGGTGACCGAAACCAGCGAGCGCGAAGAGCGCTATAAGGTGATGCGTCCGGTGTGGGAGACGCAGGTGCGCGATTCGAGTTATGACGTCGTGCGGCAGGTTGCCGAAACCGCCGAGCGCGAAGAGCGCTATACCGTGGCTCGCCAGGTGCTCGAAACGCAAGAGCGCGAAGAGCGCCAGATCGTTCGCCGCCAGGTCATGGAAACCGCAGAGCGCGATGAGTTCTCGACGGTTTGTGAACCGGTGACGACCTATCGCACCAACTATGTCGATCAAGGTCAGTTCGTCGACACGCAATCGGTGACTCCGGGCAGGGTCCACACTCACCTCCGCTGGGTGCCCGGCGCCTGTGCCGTCGACCCTTACACGGGAGCTAGCGGGTATCAACGCGGTGGTCTGGCGTGGCTTCCCCAACAAGGGCCTTCCGTGGTCACCGTCGCTCGTGCGTGGCAGCCCAATGTCGTGGCTCAACAGATTCCGCAGACTTCGTATGTGCAGAAGGTCGTGGCCCGCAAAGTGCCGGTGCAAGTGGCTCGGCTAGTGGACGAAGAGGTCGTGCGCAAAGTGCCCGTCCAGGTCTGCAGGATCGTCCAGGAAGAACAAGTGCGCAAGGTGCCGGTAACAACCTACCGACAAGTGGTCGAGCGCGTGCAGCAGCAAACTCCCGTGCAGGTCTGCAAGATGGTCGAAGAGGAAGTCGTGCGGCGGATTCCCGTGACGACCTGCCGCATGGTGACCGAAGAGCGTGTCGAGCAGATCCCGGTGCAAGTGTGCAAATTGGCCGCCGTCCAACAAACCGTCCGCATTCCCCGCATCGTCGAAAAACGGGTCCCAGTCGTCTATACGCAGCAAGTCCCCCGAACCGTGGTGATGCGAGTGCCCCTCGATCCGTGCGGTGAAGTGGCAAGCTGCTGTGGATCGAGCACGGTCGTGTCGGCTGCTCCGGTGATGTCTGGGCCCGCGGTTTCGACTCCGCCAGCGTCCACCAATGGTGGCTACCAACCCTCGCCCACTCCGCGGACCGACTCGCGCGCTGGCCAACCGTCCAACAATGGCAATGGCAACGCCAACCAGGCGCCCACCCTGGGCCCCAACGAAAAAGTAGGCCCGGTCGACGAAGAGGCCGATGTCAAGCGGAATGACGAGACTTGAGCTAAGCCAGAAGATTCAAATTGAAGCCAGCAAAGAGGGCACCGCACGTAACAGGCGGTGCCCTCTTTTTTTGTTGGGCGAGAATTGTCGCGGCTAGGAAGGCGGCTTTCTATTTGCGCTCGATTGCCTCGGCTATGATGGTGGACATGAATTGGAAACGATTTTCGTCCTTCTTGGGGTTGAGCCTAGGCTTTCCAGTCTTTCTCATCTTCAGGACTTTGGTGGCTAAATCCTTCGATGCTTGGGCACCGGTGGCATTGCTATCCTTCGGTGCTTGGGCACCGATGGCGTTGCTTTGTTGTGTGTATGTGGCATTGCTTTGTTGTGTGTATTCACTCTGCTGGTTGATGGGATGGGCAGGCGAATCCTTGCACAAGCGTCCGCGCTCCAAATCAAGACTCCGCGCCCCCAAGCCGAGTGACGGCCCCGTCAGCGAGGCCGGTTGGAACGCTTGGATGGCGACGAAGGTGGCAATCGCGGTTTCCGCCTATGCGGTATTGGCAGTGGGTTTCGCCTTTTGGAATTGGAAAGGCAGTGTATTGGACGGACTAGCGTTGTTCATTACCGGGATATTTAGTTTCGTGATGAGCGACGAACCGCGAAAGCGATCGACCCCGATCCAGTTCTCCTTGCGGATGTTATTTTGGTGGACAACTATTTTCGCGATCTGCTTTGCCGTTGTGGCCTACTTGCCATCCACTATGCACAGCGAACTGCGATTCCTCGTGTCGTTGTTTATCGTCTTCTTTGCAGCGTCATTGATGAGACTGACGTGGGAATATCAACGTGGTATCAAAGAGATTGAGGATTCGCCGTTGGACAGGCCATGAGCGAAGGCCCCACGAAACGCCGTTGGTTTCAGGTCAGTTTGCGTCGCCTGTTCTCGCTGGTCACGATCATTGCGATTCTGACGGCATGGGCGACGTTTAACTGGCGTCGAGCGCAGCAGCGGCAAGAATTCATTCGCTTGGCTGGGGCAATCGATGACCATGCGAGGACCATCCAGGGTTATCAAGAAAAGTGGGACCGAAAGTCGATCAAGTGGCTGCTTTTTGGAGAACGTCGTTACACCTTCATGAACCTTTATCCTGGCACCTTCGACGACGCTTATCTTGCGAAAGCGCGCGAGCTTTTTCCGGAAGCCGAAATCGTTTCCTCATCGGATCCAAACGTGGAACCCACAAACGAGCCGTCAGACTGATCTATGAGCGAAGGCCCTAACAGCGGAGGATGGCCATGTATCGCGTCAAGAACCATCACATTCTGATCATCGTGTGGCTGGTCATAGCCGCGGTTGTGCTGTGGTTCCTCTTTGTCAGCCCGCAGGCCCTATGAGCGACGGCACAAAGGCACCCAGCCGATGGTGAAGCGGCCGTCAATAAGTTTGCCTGGTTTCCGCTGGCGGACGCCGGGCCGAAAACTTCCGATTAAACTGACCAAGTTTCACGTTTTCCACCCCTGTTTGACACTTCCCACAATCATCTGAGAAACTACACTCTACTAGCTCTTTTGCCCCCTGGATGGAACCTGGCATGACGACTGCCTCGGATTGCTCCACTGACGAAAAACTGCTCTCCGGGCAGCGGGTGGTGCTGGTCGGGAAACTGGCGGGCATGTCGAAGCGAGACGCGCAGCAGTTGGTTCGGCAGCATGGGGGCACGATTGTCGAGCAGCCCGATGCTTCGGCCAGCCTGGTCGTCGTAGGCGAAAGCGAGTTGCCACTCGATGGGCCGTTGGAAGATGCCTTCGACGAAGTGGTGCGTGAGGCGGTCAGCCGAGGCACGCTCGAGATCGTGGGGGAGACCCAGCTCTGGCAGCGGTTGGGGCTGGTCGATCGCGAGCAGCACGTGCATAGCTTGCACACGCCGGCCATGCTGGCCAAATTGCTGAGCGTTCCGGTCTCGACCATTCGGCACTGGCAGCGGCGAGGGTGGATCGTGCCGGTGCGCGAAGTGCGGCACTTGCCCTACTATGATTTCCAGGAAGTCGCCACGGCGCGCCGTTTGAC
>JAYVCO010000131.1:0-17167 GCA_043749935.1 Planctomycetia bacterium | reverse complement strand
TCTGCTGGACGCGCTGGAGCCGGCAGAGCACGAAATGGTCGAGGCTCATTTGAGCCGCGATCCGCAGTTGAATCGCGAGTTGGACCTGATCAGCCGGGCTCTTAAGCCCTTGGAGGCGGCCAAAGGTCATTTCGATCCACCGCACGGGCTGGCCGAACGCACTTGTGAATACGTGATCCGACAAACCCAGGTGATGCTCGCGCCGTCCGCACCGGCCTTATCGAACAGCCGCTGGAGCATGGCCGATTTCGTCGTTGCAGCGGGCATTTTCTTCGCCGCCACGATGTTGTTTTTTCCGGCGATGAACCAAAGCCGGTTCGCCGCACGCTTGAGCGGTTGCCAAGACAACTTGCGCAAGATCGGCACGGCGCTGACGGACTATAGCGTGCTGCATAACGGATACTTTCCAGATGTTGCCGTCGAAGGAGCCAATTCGGCTGCCGGAATCTATGCTTCGAAGCTGTTCGAACAGGGTTTTCTGAGCGGCTCGAATGTAATCGTTTGTCCGGCGTCTTCCTTGGCCGAGCAAGTCATCGAATTTCGGGTGCCGACGCTCGCGGAAATTCAAGCCGCGCGGGGTGCCCAATTGGCCAGGCTTCACGAGCAAATGGGCGGCAGCTATGGCTACAACTTGGGTTATGTATCGGACGGCGAGTACCGGCCGACCAAGAATCTAAGGCGGCCAGCCTTTGCCCTGATGTCTGACGCGCCACGCAGCCAGGCCCCTTATTATTCGCTCAATCACCAGGGGTATGGCCAGAACGTGCTGTTCGAAGATCTGCACGTGCAGTATCTGACAACTTGCAAAGCTCATGGTTGCGACGACGACATTTTCGTCAACGATTCGGGTGATGTCGCGCCAGGGCTTCACTTGCATGACGCAGTGATTGGCGCCAGCCATTCGAAACCCGGCATGCGGCCCGCGGTCATCCAAGCGGTTCCCCGCCCGGCGCGCTAGGAGTTTGTTCCTCACACGCGGCGGACGTCATCCTTCGTGCATTTCGCCACGAACGGAAACTGGCGTGGTGTCCTCCCCTCCTATGTTGCGATTTGGCATCATTCGTCCCGTCTCGGGCAATTGCGCCAAATCCTTTCCCGCAATCCTAATCCGTTGACAACCCGTGGTTTAAGCCACCACCGCGGTCTTAGTCGGCCGCATTGGCACCCAGTTTGCCTTACATGGATTTCCAAGTCGCGCACGGTCTGGGCGCGCACTGAACGGCCCGCCGCGCGTTCCAGGACATTTCCTCCCTTCGACAGTAGACCGGCTTTCGATTCATCCCGTTTTGCTCACCGGCAAGATGCCCGCGAGCTTGCTAAGGCTTGTATGCATGCGCGTGAGCTAGTCGACGTCGCTGGACTGGTGGCCCTCAACGGGCACTTGTTGGCTAGCGGTTCGCGACCAGCTTCGCCAGTTTATCTGGAACAATATTGGTCGGCTTCCAAGTGCCGCTTCGAAAGTTGGAGCCGGGCTTTGAAAGTCTGTGCTTCGGCCAGCTATCAGGATGCGCAGGAAGATTTCGACACTTGGATTACCATCCGCGCAGCGCTCGATGAAATCTTCACCAGCGAAATGCTCACCCGCGTGTGGACCGCGGTGCTGGTTGCCTGCGATCGGCAAGCCGCGACGAGCACAGCCGAGCCGATCGCGCGAAGTGTTTTTACTTCGCACATGGAAGCTCGCCACCGCGCCATGGCGCTGCTCATCGGTGGCCGCGGTTTCACGACCCACCAGGCCGTGGCGCTCAACCGCTTAAGACGTCGCGCGGAGCGCTGGACCGACGTGCTCCTGGGAGGATTGTTCCACCTCGACGGCGTACGAGAATTTGCGGTCGAGACAGAGCGCGCGGAAGATTTTTCACACGATCTGGCGCGACGGCGAAGTCAGTCGGGAGGGAGCCAGGCCTGGCGGTTGACGCTTGTCTCTCTGCGAAACGCCTTTCAGACCGGGCTGTCGCCCATTGCTGCCAACCCAGATTCCAACGCCCGCGTCACGGCCAGTATTTTGGGCTGCTTTCCCGCTGAGCTGTTCGATTCGACCGGCATCTTTCAATCGCTTTGGATGACGCGTCTGGCCGCCAATGCCAGCGATGTCCAAGGAATGATTAGCGATCTGTTGCAGTCGAACGTACCCATCGACCGGCCCCCCTCGGCGCCTCATAGACGCCCGCGGCGCATTTGAGAGCCTAACGCTACGCGCCGTCGGCTCGGGCACTCACCGGGATGCTTTGGGTAGCCATGGCATGCTAATGGCATGCTAGCAGTGCTGGGCCCATTTGAGCTTTCCTTCTCTCTGCGGGGGCGAACCTCTGTTGCCCGGTTTTCCCCGGCTCTGTACTCTATGCCCCCTGAACTGGCTGGTGGCGGTTCTAAGCTCACGCTTTGCGCGAGCGGCAGGTTGGGCATCGATCACCTCGTTTTTTGCGAGTGAGGGTTTCATGCAAAGGCTTTTTCGTGCGCGCGTCCGCATCGCGCGTTACCGAGCGACCGTCGTTGGCGTGTTCGCTTGTGCGTTGCTGTTTGGCGCGGGCTCGTCCACGTCGGCCAAAGAGGCACAGTGGATCTGGTCGCCGGCTTACGAAAAAGAACTTGCGCCGGAAGGCACCTGCTTTTTCCGCAAGACGTTCAACATGGCCTCGCCGCCAGAAAACGGGATCGTGCAAATCACGGGCGACGACAGTTACGAGCTCTACGTCAACGGGCGCCACGTGGGAGCCGGCCAAAACTGGAAGATCCTGGATGTCTACGACGTTACGAAATACCTCGTGCAAGGCGCCAACACGGTTGCCGTCAAGGCCGTCAATTCCGAAGGAAGCTCCGCCGGTTTGGCGGTTCGAGTGGTGGTGAAGCAGCAAGGAAACACGCACGTCGAGCATTCGACCGACGCGACTTGGAAGACAGCCCTCAAAGAGTTTCCGCAATGGCAGAAAGTCCGCTTCGACGATCGACAGTGGCTGGCGGCCAAGGCGTTCGGGGCGCTGGGTGCGACCTTGCCCTGGGGCAACGAAGTCACGTTGGCCGATGCCGACGGTCGATTCAAGGTCACGCCTGAATTTCACGTGGAGTGGCTGGTTGAGCCTACCGAGACCGGCTCGTTGATCTGCATGACGTTCGACGAGTTCGGTCAGATCATCGCATCGCGCGAAAACGGACCGCTGATCATTATTCGCGACGAAGATAAGGACGGACTGGTCGAGACAGTCTCGACCTATTGCGACGAGCTGAAGAACTGCCAGGGACTATTAGCCGTCAGCGGCAAGGTCTATGCGGTGGGCGACGGGCCCGAGGGCGCGGCTTTGTATCGTTTGTCGGACGAAGACCAAGACGGACAGATCGACCGCGTCGAGGCGATCCTGAAGTTCTCCGGCGAAATGGGAGAACATGGTCCTCACGCGCTGACGCTTGGTCCTGACGGTTTGTTGTACTTGATCGTCGGCAACTTCTCGCACGCGGCGCAACAGGTCGAGCCGAGCAGCCCTTACCACGATTTTTACGAAGGCGACCTGGTTACTCCTAAATATGAAGATTCAGGCGGACACGCCGTCGGAATCAAGGCGCCGGGCGGATCGATCATTCGCACTGATACCTCGGGAAGCGCGGTCGAGCTGTTCGCCGGTGGACTGCAGAATCCTTACGACCTGGTCTTCAACGAAGAAGGCGAATTATTCACCTGCGATTCGGACATGGAATGGGATTCAGGCATGCCCTGGTACCGTCCCACGCGGCTCAATCACGTCAGCGCCGGAGCGGAGTTCGGTTGGCGCAGCGGCTGGTCCAAGTGGCCCAATTATTTCGTCGATAGCTTGCCGCCGGCGCTGGAGATGGGCCGCGGTTCGCCGGCCGGAATGGAACTTTATAGTCACTTCATGTACCCGAAGCGTTTTCACAACGCGCTGTTTGTCTGCGATTGGTCGCGGGGGCGCATCTTGGCAATCCGCACGAAGCCGCACGGCGCCAGTTACAAGGCCACGGCCGAAGTGTTTCTTGAAGGCCAACCACTCAATGTGACCGATATCGCGGTCGGCTCCGACGGCTGGCTGTATTTTTGCACTGGCGGGCGAGATACCGAAGGGGGCGTTTATCGCGTGGTCTGGGACGGAAAAGTGCCGCCTGCCGTCATGAATCGCGGCAAGGGAATTGCCGCCGCTCTCCATCAACCGCAACTGAACAGTGCCTGGGCACGGCAGCGGATCGCTTTGTTGAAGCAACAATTGGGTACGGACTGGAGCCCGCAGTTGGAAAGCCTGGTGGAAAGTCAAAAGACGCCGCTGGCAGAGCGTTTGCGGGCTTTGGAGCTCATGCAACTATTTGGACCATATCCGGCCAAGAAGCTACTGGTCACGCTCTCGCACGATCGGGCTCCGGCTTTGCGGGCCAAGTCGGCCTATTTGATGGGGATTCACACCGACGAACGGACACAAGCCCGGCTCGTCGAGTTGCTGGCGGATGACGAGCTTTCGGTCAAACGGGCCGCCAGCGAAGCGCTCACCCGCTCGAATCAAGAAATCCCGGCCGAAAAACTCACACCGCTCTTGGCATCGCCCGATCGGTACGTGTCGTGGGCCGCGGGCAGGGCCCTGCAACAGGTTCCGACCGCGAATTGGTCCGAGCAAGTCTTGGAGAATCCCGAGCCACGCGCGTTCATCACCGGCTCGATCGCGCTCTTGGGGACAGCCACGGTCGAGCGTGCTACGGTGGACGCGGTGCTTGCTCGCAGTAGCCAATTGCTCAAAGACTATCTGAACGACACCGACTTTCTCGACTTATTGCGCGTCGTGCAAGTGGCCCTGATCAAGGGCCAGGTCGCGCCCGACGATATTTCGGAACTGCGATCGCAGCTGTCCGAAGAATATCCCTCACGGGATCTTCGCATGAATCGCGAGCTCGTACGCCTGTTGGTTTACTTGCAGGAACCGACGTTTGCCCACCGCCTGGTCGAGCAGTTGAGCAGCGACATGCCGAATGTCGACAAGATGCAGCTTCTGACGCATGCCCGATTCCTAAAGGCCGGCTGGACGATTCCTCTCAAACTGGAAGTCCTCAAGGCGTATGAAGAGGCCCGCACGTTGCAAGGCGGGCACAGCTTTGCCGGATATATCGAAAACGTCTCGCGAGATTTCTTCGCAACCTTTAACGAGAAAGAGCGCCAACTGGTCTTGGCCGATGGCGTGAAATGGCCGACTTCGGCGCTGTCCGTATTGGCTAAGTTGCCCGAAGAGCCGAGTGTCGAGACCTTGGCGCAAATTCAAAAACTCGATCGACAAGTCAAGAAACTCGACAGTGAGTCGGCCAAGCGTTTGCGGATCGGCATTTGCGCCGTGCTGGGCGCGAGCAAGGACCCGCAAGCCATGGCCTACCTGCGCGAACTGTTCGAGAGCGAGCCCGATCGGCGCGTGCCGATTGCAATGGGACTGGCACAACAACCCGACGGCGAGAATTGGCCGCTTCTGGTCCGCTCGCTGGCGATCGTCGAAGGGGCCGCCGCGCAGGAGGTGCTAATTCGCCTGGCCCAGGTGGATGAAAAACCCGATCAGCCCGAGGCGTTTCGGCAAGTGATTCTGCGAGGTCTGATGTTGCGCGACAACGGCAGCCGTCGTGCGATTGAATTACTAGAGAAGTGGACCGACCAGCAACTCAGCCAGCCGGACGAGCCTTGGGACAAGGCGCTGGCCGCATGGCAAGCGTGGTTTGTCGAGAGTTATCCCGATGTGCCCGAACCGACACTGCCGGTCGAGAACGAGCAAAACCACTGGACATACCAGGAGTTGCTCAGCTTTCTGAGTGGCCCCCAAGCATCGCAGGCCGTCGCATCTCGGGGAGTCGCGCTCTTCGAAAAGGCACAATGCGTCAAATGTCATCGCTACGGCGAGCGGGGCGATACCGTGGGTCCCGACTTGACGAACATCAGCAAGCGATTCCAGAAGAAGGAAATCCTCGAGTCGATCCTCTTTCCGTCGCATGTCATTTCCGACCAGTACGCGACTCAGACCATTGTCACCAAAGAAGGCAAGAGCTACATGGGAATGGTCGCGCCGAGCGGCGACGGATCGATTGTCGTGTTGCAGCCGAGCGGCGAAAAGGTAGTGATCGCCGAGACGGCCGTGGAAGAGTCCTCGCGCAATAAAGTCTCGTCGATGCCCGAGGGTTTGCTGAATAGCCTGACGCTGGAAGAAATTGCGGATCTGTTCGCCTACCTGAGCAACTCGCCGCGTTCGGAAATAACTCGCCGTCCGGCGCGGGTACGATAAACCGACAATTCGCGAGCGCCGGCAATTAGACTCTTGGCCGGCGTTCTGTTTGCGATCGTCACGATCGTTAAAGACGTGGGTGTCTCCGCGGTTCGCGCGGTTGCCACGCGGGAGATTTCGCGATAGCTCCCAGTAAACCAGCTTTGGCCGTTTCCCGGTTTCGTCATTCTGCCGGCCAGTCGGTCTCAATCGAGCCTGGCTTGGAATGGGTCGAAGCGTTCCGGTGACGTTGCCGGGATTACCGAGAAGTCTTGCTGAGACTCTTGCGCAACGTTCGAGAGGACTTTTGAAGTCGTCGCCAACGCTGGTCGATGCCAACAGATGGGCTGCGGCGGCGGAGAAACTTCTCACGCGCTCTTTGCACGACCAAAGAGTCCAGTGAAGCCGACAGCCCCTAGTACATCAAAACACGAGGAGACGTTCGATGCGGTACGCAAGAATTTGGGCGGGGTGCGGGGCCGTTCTCGTGGCGGTGTCAGCGAGCATGGCCAGTGCGGCTGTTCTTCAGCGCGGCGCCGCCGCCAAGGCACTAGGACAAATGGAAGGCGGCAGCGAAACGAACCGCGGCCCAACGCGGGCTTTCAGCTATGCCCCGAGCACGTCGGCCCCGAGCACGTCGGCCCCGATCGCGGCGAACCCGGCGCCTGTCGAAACGCCGCAACCCAGCGCCAACGCTCAAAGCCAAGACTCGTCGACACGCAGCTTTTCCTACCAGGGAGCTCCGGTTTATAACCCGGGAGTTTATCGCCAAGGCGTGGCCGGTCCTCGCTATACCCATGCCGAACGCAAAGCGCTCGGAGAGTATTAGAGCTTGATTTCAAATCCCTTCTCCCTCGCCCACTGGGAGATGGCGCGTCAACCGAAGCCGTTCTGGCGGGAAAGCACTCCGGCCAGAACGGTTTCTTGTTTTCTCTGCATCAACTCGTATAACTGACGCGCTGCGAGTCGGCCTTTGTCGCGGGATCGGCCGAGAGCACGTTCAATCGCACGGTGAATGTGGCTCCTCGCCCCAGGTTGCTCTCGGCGCCGATCGTTCCTTCGTGCGCTTGCACGATCGAGCGACAGATACTCAGCCCCAGACCGTTGCCATAGGTCAGGTTTTCGCGCTGACGCGACTTGTCGCCACGAAAGAACCGCTCGAAGACATGCGGTAATTCGGCCGGGCTGATGCCCACGCCCGTGTCGGAAATCTTCAAGACCAGTTGATGTTGCGGCGCGTCGTATCGCAACGTGACGAGCACTTCGCCCCCTCGGGGTGTGAACTTCAAGCTATTATCGATCAAGTTATTGACCACTTGCCGCAACCGATCGCTATCTCCCTCGATCGAGATGGACCCGCGCAAGTCCGCGACCAGATTGATTCCCCGTTCTTCAGCGGCTCCCCGAAACATATCCAATGACTTTTCCAAGAGACGGTCGAATTGCACTGGATGCTTTTGCATCGGCAATCGCACGTCGGTTTCGGCCAACAACAATAACTGGTTGACGAGCACCCGCAATTGTCCGCACTCTTCGGCGATTTCCCCCAGCAAGTCTTGGTATTCGGCCACGGTTCGATCTGAGTTCAGCGTGACTTCGACCGAACTTTGCACGGCCGCCAACGGCGAACGCAGTTCGTGAGCCGCGTTGGCCACAAACTCGCGGTTGCGTTCGAGGTAATCGCCCAGCAGGTCCAAAAAGTGATT
The DNA here is from genome assembly GCA_043749935.1 of Planctomycetia bacterium. Classification (GTDB taxonomy): domain Bacteria; phylum Planctomycetota; class Planctomycetia; order Pirellulales; family PALSA-1355; genus PALSA-1355. The sequence continues at coordinate 9,234 of JAYVCO010000131.1, read as the reverse complement.
GATGGTCAGCGAGAGCTGGTCCAATTCATCGAGGGTGCCGCGGATCGGCAGCCGTTCCTCCATGTGGCTTGGACGCAGTCGGGCCGCCGTGCTGATAATGCGGGCCAAGGGCCGAGTAGCCCGGCCCGCTAGCCAGTAGCCGCTGATCGGGGCCACGAACAGGATCACGACGCCAGCAGCAGTCATCAATCGGGTTACCGTGGCCAGGTCGCTTTCGAGCATCGTCAGCGAGGCGCCGACGCGCACTGTGTACCGTGGCAATCCTTGCTTGATGATCACTCGTTGCACCAATCGATAGTTGCCCACTGTCACGAGCGTGGGCTGTTCGCCGTCCGGCGACTTCACATGGATCAGGTCTGGAGGCTTGCCGCTCGAGGACATCAGCCGTCCATCCGCGTCGAGAATTTGGACGAACAGACCGCGATCGATATGGCCTGCCGCCTTGCGGTCCATCTCATTGTAGATCTCGTCGAGATCCGGATAAAACCGCTCCACGGCCAGGATGACTTCATAGGTGTCATCTAGCATCAAGTGATCGTATTCACGCAGCAGCGTGAAACGCAGAGACTCGCGCACACCCACGAGCGTCACGACCACGATCAACAGCACCGCCGCGGTGTTCCACGCGCTCAAGCGAAACCGGAGCGATCGAAACAGCGACCTAATTTGCTCGAAGCGCATAGCCTCTTCCCCGCACCGTCTGAATCACCGACTCGTCAAATCCTTTGTCGAGCTTTCCTCGCAGCCGGTTAATGTGGACTTCGATGACGTTTGTCGCACCTTCCCAGTCGGTCTCCCAGAGGTGCTCGCAAAGCATTCGCCGCGTTACGACTTGCCCGACATAGCGCATCAACAGCTCCAACAAGCTGAACTCGGTGGGAGTCAGTTCGATCTCGGTCTCTTCGCGGACCACGCGACGCGTGGCCAGATCCAGCGTGAGCTGTCCGGCCTGCATGACTGCCGGGGGTCTCGTCGCAGTGCGTCGACAAACGGCTTCCACGCGCGCCATCAATTCGACCAATGCAAAGGGTTTGACTACGTAGTCATCTGCGCCGGCATTCAAGCCCGAGACGCGTTCCTCGACACTGCCAAGTGCCGTGAGCGCGATGACCGGCGTCCGGATCCCAGATTCACGTAGCGCTTTGAGTACCTCGAGGCCTGGCAGGCCGGGGAGCATCAAGTCGAGGATGATCGCGTCGAACTGCTGTCCGGAAGCCAGCTCCAAGCCGCGTTGGCCCTCTTTGGCCCACATGCAGCCGTGTCCGGCTTCGGAAAGGCCTTTGCGCAAAGCTTTTCCGATCAATGGATCATCTTCGATAACCAACAGGTCCATGTCTCGCCGCCCTTCGCGAAGATCCTCGCGGCCACGTCGCGGCCACGCAACCAGATAGTTCAAGAGCAAATTATAACAGAGCCCGGGCTCGCCACGCGGCCTCGCCGCCGAGATTCCTTACAAAAACGTAATCTCAACCTGACCTGGATCGAGGTACCTAACCGATTTGTAATCATCTGTCCGTAGGCGGTTTTTTCGGCTGATTCTATACTCAATTTGCAATGTTGGAGCATCAGACGGGGCGTCGACACCTGCTAATGCGCATGACAGAAAACGCTGCTCTTCGTTGCGAGGATTAACGTTCTCAATTCGAACTGGCTCAGTCAGCATTCTGGCTGTGATGGCGGAAGAGATGAGCTGTTTGAAGGAACAGGCAATACGGCAGATATTCATAGCCCGCTGTGTGACTTGCACCGCCGGTGATATGGCAGGGCACGAGCAACGCTCGGCCGCCCCTCGCCACAGATTCTTGGGCGGGTTCTAGAGCGAACATTTTTCGAGGAGAGCGTGCCATGGCAGCGATTGCTGTAGATGTTGGCCAGACCGTGATCGAGGAGAAACCACGGAACGGACTGGCTGGGCTCAAGTATTGGCGCTATGACATGCGCTCCGGATTCATGGTTGCCCTGATTTCGCTCCCGTTTTCGATGGGCATTGCGATCACCTCCGGGGCACCTCCGGTTTGCGGAATCGTTTCGGCGATCATTGCCGGATTCCTGCTGCCCTTTCTGGGTGGCTCTTATGTCACAGTCAGCGGCCCTGCCGCGGGCCTGGCTCCCGTTTTGTATGGCGGCATGGTGGCATTGGGCGAAGGTGATTTGACGATCGGCTACCCCCGTGTCTTGGCCGCGATTTGTATCGCTGGCGCCATTCAGTTGGTATTGGCGAAGCTCAAGGTGGCTCGCTTGAGCGCCATGTTTCCGGCCGCGGTCATCGAAGGCATGTTGGCAGCCATTGGCCTGATGATCATCGTCAAGCAGGCACCGCTAGTCTTGGGTCAGAAGTTCGTGGGCCACGACTTCTGGGAACTGCTTACAGAAATCCCCTCGAAGCTCAGCACCATGAACCCGCAGGTCTTTGGGCTGGCGGTTGCCTGCACGGTTTCGATCTTTGCGCTTTCCGCGATACCCAGTCGCTTGCTCAAAGTCATGCCACCTCCGGTCTGGGCTTTCGCATTGGGCACCATTGTCGCCAGATTTTTTCTGAATTTGGGACCCGAACATCTGATCAGCGTTCCCGAAGCGCCTTTGAAGAACGGAATCGTCCTCCCGGATTTTTCGAGCATCATTTACGACCAAAATTTGTGGCTTGGCGCGTTTGCGTTGGTCATTACCCTGGTGCTGATCGATGGCGCCGAGTCGTTGGCCACGATCGCGGCCGTCGACAAGCTGGATCCATTCCGCCGAAAATCCGACCCCGATCGCACGCTGTTGGCGATGGGTGTCTCGAACATGGCCTCGAGCATGTTGGGCGGGCTGACCATTATTCCCGGGATCGTCAAGAGCACTGCCAATATCCTGGTCGGGGGGCGAACCCAGTGGGCAAACTTCTATAACGCCTGCTTCCTATTGTTGTTCTTGGTTCTGGGCCGAGACATGATCAACATGGTGCCGACTTGCGTGTTGGCTTCGATCCTCATATTCGTCGGCTACAAGCTCTGCAAGCCCAAGGTCTGGCTGCACATGGCCAAAATCGGCAAAGAGCAATTCGCCATTTTTACCACGACCGTGCTGGTCACGGTCACGACCGATCTGCTGATTGGAATCATCGTCGGCGTGGCTCTCAAGTTCTTGCTTTGCCTATGGTACAATACTTCGACCGGTACCAGTGGTGAGGGTGGGTTGTTTAGTCGGCTAGGCAACTTGGTGCGCAATCCGGTCGGGCGACGGGAATATGCCGATGGCGAGTACGAGATGTTCATCGACCGTCCCTTGGTGTGCTTCAACTTGTTCCATCTCATTCGCGAAATGGATCGCATTCCCCCGGATGCCAAAAAAGTCAACTTGCAAATCACGGACGCCGTGACCATCATTGACCATACGACCTGCGAAAACTTGTTCCATTACTTGGAAGAAAGTGCGAACGATCAGTCAAAGCCGCAAATCGAGATTCAAGGCTTGGATCGAATGCACTTGACATCGAATGACAAAACATCGATTCGCCTGGCCAACGGAAGACTGTCGACGCCTGTCGCTTCCGGTGCCTGAACGGAGGTGACGGTTGTTTCGTACGATTCTGGTCCCGCTGGATGGATCTCCGCTGGCCGAGCTTGCCTTGCCGTTTGCCTTGAGCATTGCGACCAAGTGTAAGGCCACGGTGCACGTGGCCCTCGTTCACGTTCCTGGCGCCTATAGCGACTACATGGTCGATCATGCCACGGACTTGGACCGCGACGCCAAAGACCGCGAGCAAGCGTATCTCGACGCCTTGCGGGCCAGGCTGGCAAAAGCCTTCGTCGGCAAATTCGAATTGCACCACCTCGAAGGCATCGTGCCAGAAACGCTCGTGGAGGAAGTTGTCGAACGCGGTGTCGATCTGGTCGTCATGAACGCCCACGGCTGGGGATACACTTCGCGGGCACTGCTAGGAAGCGTTTCAGACTATCTCATGCGGCATCTCGACGTGCCCCTGTTGGTCATGCATTCGCAGGCCATGAACTCGGAGCTAGATCGAACGGTGTCCTTCCGCCGGATCCTGGTGCCGTTGGATGGCTCGGAGTTGGCGGAAGCGATCCTCAAGCCTGCCGAAACCTTGGGGGAATTGTGGAAGGCCGAATTCCGGTTGGTGCGAGTGGTTTCGCCACCACTCCATTTATTGGGATCGATTGGAGACGTCCCTCACGGCCATCACCAGGCGATCGTCGATGCTACCAAGAAACAGGTGGGCGGCTATCTGGAAACCGTTGCCGATGGGATGCGAAAGCAAACGCTTGCTGTTCAAGTTGGCGTGCCGGTAAATCGCAACACGGCCTGGGCGATTCTCGAGGAAGCCCGCGCGACAGACTGCGATCTGATTGCCATTTCGACGCACGCGCGGGGCGGCTTGCCGCGATTGCTCTTTGGCAGCGTGGCCGACAAAGTGATCCGCGGCGCGCACACGCCGGTTTTAGTTTATCATCCGCACGAGCACGCTCGCTGAATCAATCTCCCCGCTTCAGCTCTGACAGCACTCGCTGGCGATTTCGCGTCTCGTTTCACACTGCGGCCGTTGAACTATCTGAAATTCACATAATGCGCATGCCAAGAAGTAATCCTCGCTCGATCGTCGTCGCACCGCGCTGATCGCTCTGCGACCGGGGCCACTTCTCTTGGTTCGATCCTTACAGATTAGTAATTGAACAGTGGGTGGATACAAATTTGTAGCGGTCCTATACTCGAACCTTCGACGGGCGAACAGGCCACGAATGGAACTGAGACCAGGCAGCAGAGTCATTCACTCTGTACCGTCGAACGCGCTGCTCAAACGCAGACGTCTCTCGTTGGGTCGGTAGGCGGCTCGACGTCCATCAGGGACCGGCGACAGTTCGCCGCTGCGCCACAATATCCCGCCAAGGAGCCCCCATGCTGCAAGAATTCTTGGAAAATTTCCGGCATAACCTGTTCAAGCCGCTGTTGATGTTTTTCTACATGGGATTCGCGATTCCCATCTTGCGGGTTCCGTTCGAATTCCCGCACGTGATTTATCAAGGCTTGACCATGTATTTGCTGATCGCGATCGGGTGGCACGGCGGCGAAGAGCTCGCCTCGCTGGATGCCGCCGGAGCGCAGCAAGCAGCGGGCTTCATGGTGATCGGTTTTACAATTAATTTCTTGATTGGTTGTGGCGCCTATCTTGCTCTGCGTACGTTCACTCGGTTGCGTCAAATCGACGCGGCCACGGTTGCCGGCTACTATGGCTCGGATTCGGCCGGTACTTTCGTGACGTGCCTCGGCGTGTTGACCGCCGCGGGAATCAAGTATGCGGCTTACATGCCGGTGTTGTTGGCCGTCATGGAAATTCCCGGTTGCCTCGTCGCGCTGTTCCTAGTTTCGTCCCTGCGTGCCAAAGGCATGGACCCGCTGGGCAACATGCCCGGCGAAGCCGACTACAATCCCGAAAACGGCAATGGGGGTGCATCGGCCAATGGCCACGCGGTCATCAAGAAAACCAACGGCCACGGCAAACCCAAGAGCATTTTCAGTTTTGAACTGCTACACGAGGTGTTTTTCAATCCTGGTCTCTATCTGCTGTTTGGCGGAATTCTGATTGGCTACGTCGCCCGGCTGCAAGGCGAGGCCGTCACGGCCGTCGACGATATTCTGTTCGTCGGATTGTTCCAAGGTGTGCTGTGCCTGTTTCTGCTGGAAATGGGCATTACGGCCTGCAAGCGGTTGCGCGATTTGCAAACCGCCGGCTGGCAATTCATCGCCTTCGCGATCATCGCGCCGAATCTGTTCGCACTCGCCGGGATACTCGCGGCGCACGGTTACAGTATGTTTTTGGGAAAGCCGTTTGAATTGGGAACGTATGCCCTGTTTTCGGTGCTCTGTGCCGCGGCCTCCTATATTGCCGTGCCCGCCGTGCAGCGATTGGCAATTCCCGAGGCTAGCCCCACGCTCCCCTTGGCCGCTTCGCTCGGGTTGACGTTTTCCTACAACGTGACGATCGGCATCCCGATTTACATCATGATCGCCAGTGCGCTGATCGACAGGTTTCCCGTCGGATCGTGATCCAACGGAGGAACTAGCTCGAATCTCGAAGGTTGCTTTTGGCAAGGGCCTTCATTTCTCCACGGAGAGTGGAAATGAGGAATGGCGGTCTCACGGGGCTGTATCTATTGGGCAGCGACTCTGGCTCGAATGCCCCCTCCCCCAGCTCGCACCGCGCGGATACAATTCGTGGTTCACGAGCACACCTATTCGTACTGCGAGACCAGCATGGAAAAAGAACTCATCGATCGGTCTGAGGCCATTCAGCAGCGGACCATCCAACTCCGAGACTCTCTTTGACTACGCGACTAAACAGTCGCTAGCATCTGATATCGAAGCCAGGATGGCCGAGCCCGGGTTTTGGGAAAACCAGGAAAAAGCCCAAGCCACGATTGCCGAGCTGAAATCGCTAGGTTCGATTCTCAAGCCCTTGGAAGAAGCCATCGCCGGCGCTGCCGACTTGCAGACGCTGGTGGAAATGGCCACCGAAGACGAGTCGATGGTCGGGGAGCTGACCGACGAGATCGGTCGCCTCGAAAAGCAGATCGGCGAGCTCGAGCTCAAAGGCTTGCTCAGCGGGCCGTATGACGCCAAGGGCGCCATTGTCACGATTCACGCGCGCGACGGCGGTACCGACGCCAACGATTGGGCCGAGATGATGTTGCGGATGTATATCCAATGGGCCCAGAAGAGCGACTACACGGTCGAAATCTTGGATCGCCAGGATGACGAGGTGGCCGGCATCCAGAGCGCGGCGCTCGCGATTCGCGGGCCAATGGCTTATGGATATCTCAAAGGTGAAACCGGGATGCACAGGCTAGTGCGCATCAGCCCCTTCAATGCCGAAGGCAAGCGCCAGACAAGCTTTGCCGCCATCGACGTTTCGCCGGAAGTCAACGATACGGTCGAAATCGAATTGCGCGACGAGGATATTCGCGAGGATGTATTTCGGGCCAGCGGAGCCGGCGGGCAGCACGTGAACAAGACATCGAGCGCGATCCGTCTCACGCACATGCCCTCGGGCATCGTCGTGCAATGCCAGAACGAGCGGTCGCAGCACAAGAATCGGGCGACGGCGATCAAAATGCTGCGCGCCCGCTTGGCGCGCATGGAGGAAGAAAAGCGCGAAGCAGCGCAGGCCGCCAAGTATCAGGAAAAAGCCAAAACCGGTTTCGGGTCGCAGATCCGCAACTACTTCCTGCATCCCGACCAGCGCGTGAAAGATACGCGCACCGGCTACTACGTGGGCAGTTTCCAGAGCGTGCTCGACGGCAACATCCAAGGCTTTCTCGATGCCTACCTCCGCTGGCGCGTCGGACAGTCCATCTCGTAGTTTTTTCTCCTGGCGCGTCAGTGGAATTCGTGGACGAAGATGATCCAAGCCACCGGTTGAACTTTCGCGACATCTGTATATCGCTGAAAAATTGGAATCGGGTGTCTAACAAGCACGGAAGAGCTATGAATCGAGTTCCATTCTTCGCCCTTCTTCTTGCCGCGTCCATCACATGCCCAGGTGCTATTGACGGTGAGCCTGCTAATGATCAAGACTCGGCTAAGTTCATCGCGCCAAGCGTGGAAGCTCAGAAACAGTCCTTGGAACTGAAGTCTGCCGAGTTATTCAAACACCGCGGACAATTTTCCGATCGGATGGCGTTTGCGAAAACCGAAGCACAGCACGAGCTCTTGAGAATCTTGATCGTACTAGGGGACCCCCAGACCGAGTCAACCCGCAGATTTGTCAAACTTTGCGAAAAGGATACGAACCTTGGGCCTGGATTTTGGCACTACATCATGATGCCGATTGGCGCCGAAGATTCGGCCATGCTGAAGGCGCTTGCCGACGAGTTCGGCCCCGAGGTGTGCACGTTGGCGAAACCGGCGCTTATTGTGCTAGATGATCAGGGAAAAATCGTGGCGACCAAAGCCGCAGTCATTCAAGGCATAGAGATTGTCGCCGAATCCGATGAGCTACTCAAATTCCTAACAGATCACACTCCCGTATATCCCGATGCTGAGACACTGTTGGCTGAGGCGCTGGAACGCGCTCAGCGTGGTGGCAAACGCGTTTTTCTTCAACAAACGGGAACCCGGTGCAAGCCATGCCGGGAATTGTCGGAGTTTGTCGCCAAACACAAAGCCATTTTCGACGACGATTACGTTTACTTGAAAATCGACGGTCGCTTCAAGCACTCGGAGCAAGTCATCCGTCGATTCCGCGACGGTCCAGGCGGCATTCCCTGGGTTGGAGTCTTGAGTGCTAAATTCGGGCTGCTTGGTAGTTCAGTTGGCCCAGACGGCAACTACGGCTTTCCAAGTGACCCCAAAAGCATCGATCGATTCATATGGCTACTGGAAAGGACGGCCCCAAGAATAACGATTGACCAATTGGCAGAGTTGCGGCAAGACCTCGAGGCCAGGGCAAAAACAGAGGTCGTTAAGTAATTCGAAAGGCCGCAGCAGTTAAGCGACATGTCTACGTCGCGACGAGCACCCGCTGGTGGTAACGAGACTCTCGACCTCGTCGCTTTGCCGGTTTATGCGCTCTGCCATTGTGGGCGTTAATCATGTCGACGAGTTGGTGAATAAGCTAATTCTCATTCAGGATTCACCTCTTGATTCTATTGACGTGCCTATTCTTCTATGAGCAACCACCGCGAAGAACAAATCGAAGCCAGTGGACTGCGCGTGCGGTTTGCTTTCCACGAAGATCGCTTTTCGCACGCCGTTGAATTTGCGCGAGATGACAAATGGATTGGAGCCCTTACGAGCATCGAGGGAACGCCGCTCGATCCTTGGCCGGCGAGCCCACCGCTGCAATCGTTGCACTTGGAAACTCGGCCGCCCGAGCGACAATTGGCTTTGCTCGTGGGTATGTCCGGCAAGAGCCACTGGTCGGTTAGCGTGGAATTGGATCCAGCCGTCTGGGTGAGCTTCGACGTTGCTTGCCGGCTGCGATCCGAGGAATCTATTCATCTGGGCAGTGAATATCAGATCCTGCAGCCAGCACTTGAGACGAGTGACTCGCGCCTCGTGTTCCCTGACCCGACTGGGCAGGGACGAGTGGCCCTAGACGTTTTGGAATCCTGTGGGCCAACTCGCTTGCGGTTCGACGATGGGCATTTACGCGTTGAACCGGCGGATGTGGCAGGCCACTCGCCACGCACCGTTCGTTGGGGATATCGAATCTCGCGCTTGCCATGATCGGTGTCGGTC
>JAYVCO010000130.1:0-2621 GCA_043749935.1 Planctomycetia bacterium | reverse complement strand
AATGCTTGATTTTGCGCGAGATGTAGCGGTGAATACCGACTTTGCAAGCGCGCTCGAAGTGAAAAGCGCACTCGATTTGATCTCAGCGGAAATCGCTTTGGGCCGATCGCTAGCCCGGATTATTCATGGGCCGGAGCTTCCTGGCGCACTGTGCGCCACACTTCTATGAGTAGCGTTTTTGTCAAGGCAGTCGGTTGCGAGCCGAGGGAGGGCTTGGCGGGATCCGTTTGGATCAACTTCATCCGTGCGGCGTGCGGAGACGCCTGGCCACCTGAGACTGTATTCGCCGAAGCGGTCGCCCCCCTGTTTTCAGCCCTTCCCGGACCCTTCTAACCCACGGTGCCGTTGACACGGAGTACCAGTGTTGGCAACGGTCGGTCAGGACTTGGTTCGCAAACATCGCCTTGGTTGCCTGGTCGTTCCTCCGTTAGCCTCGTTTTGTTGATTCTGAGCCGAGATCCTGCGTTACGCGGCCGTCGTTTGCCCTTTCGTCACGCGTATGAACTTCTGTTGCCAATCGACCGTTTGAGCCTCCGCCGGCAGTTCGCCCTGCGCTGCACAACGCCATAATGCTACCAGGAGCTTGCGGGCCAGTGCCACGATACCCACTTTGCGACTGCGCGTGTTGCTGGCCGCGAATCGTTCGCGGTACCACTTCGACAATTGGCTCTCCGGTTGATAAAACAGCCATCCCCAAGCCAACTCGACGAGAAGTTTTCGGAGCCGCGCGTTGCCCGCTTTACTGATCCCTCGCTCGCGGGAGATGGTGCCCGAGTGATAGGGCGTTGGCGTCAACCCAACCATGGATGCCACCTCGCGGCGGTTGCGGAAGCGACGCCAGATCAGGCCTTCACGCATCAGCAGCCACGCTCCTTTCGGGCCCACGCCTCGCAGGCACAACAGGTTTTGCAATGGCACGCTGTCGGCCGCTTCCTGTCGCACGCTCGTTCGCAGTTGACGTTCGGCTGCGGCCAGTTGTTGATGTGCCAATTCCCAGCGGGCGAACTCCCGCGTGAGCCGCTCCCCCAAGCCCGCTGACAGAGATTCACCGTTCCATTGACGCAACGTGGGCAATCGTCGGCCAAAGTTGCGATTTACCCGCAGGGCAATCCCCACCGTTGCCAGCAGACTGCTGATGCGGTTGGCCAATTGACGACGTTCGTGCTGCAACGTCTCGATCTCGCGGTGCAACTGCCGGGCGTCTTCCTGCTCGGGCGTGGGCGGCTGCACCACGCGCCACACACGACGCTCGCCCAATTCGTACCGCACCAGCATCTCGGCGAGCTTGATCGCATCCAGGCTGTCACTTTTGGCACGCCGCTGCCGGCGATTGACTTCGATACTCGCCGAATCGACCACGTGGTTGCGGACTCCACCGGCTGTCAATGCACGGTGCAACCAAAATCCGTCGCGCCCCGCTTCGTAACAAGTCACGACCGGCGTGTCCGCGGCCACGCCAAATCGCCTCTTGGCTTTGGCCAGCTCCGCGTGCAACGCCTCCAGGTCGCCAGCACTGATCGACTTCAGTCGTGGCTTCTGGCCGAAACCCACCGTCGTGGCGATCTTCCAGCTCATCGCGCCAAGCTCCAACGCGGCATACAAAACCAAATACAAACTGCTATCATGCTTCTGGGTCGCGGTTGTCATGGGAATCTCCTTGGGAAAAATCGCTTAACACCACTCCAAGGAATTATCCAGACAACCGCGACTCTTCCATAGTATCTAACCCGACGCGCGCGTTTTGATGTTGCGCTATTTCAGGTGTTTTTCATGCTGTGGCCCGGTATTCCCGTGGAAAACTGTTGCGGATGAGTTGCTTGAGCTTGGTGATGCCGGGTGGGGTTTCCAAGCGGTCGGCGAGGTACTCGAGTTCGGATTGTTGGCTGGCCGAGCGGAGGGCTTGGCAGAGTCCATGGGTTCGTTGATGACGCCACCATTTCTTCTCATGCCTGGTCAGACGACGCCGAGCCAATTGCTCGGCGCGATACCATTCCAGGTACAAGAACGTGGTCAGTGCCAACTCGGTCCAACTGATGACGCTCTGGAAGTTCCGGAATTGGTATTGATGAAAGCCGAGCGTCGATTTCAGTTCCTTGAAAAACAGTTCGATCTGCCAACGGAGCGAGTACAACTCGACCAGTTCGCGCAAACTGAGCCGCATCGCGTTCGTCAGCAGGATTTTCACATCGTCGGGCGTGGCTTTGGCGAGCTTTTGTTTCGCTGTCGAAAAGACGAGCCGCGTCTCGCCAACCGAGTGTACGCCTCGCCTCTCCTCGTGAACGTAGAACGTTCGGGGTTTCGCTTTCGGCCCCATCCGGCAGGGAGAGAGACGCCGATAATCGACGAACGAGCCCTGACCCGGACAGAACCTGATGGTTTGCAAGCGCCACGACGACCAATCCTTCAAGAGCGAACGCACGCTGGGGCGCGGCTTGCCGCCCGCCAGGACGCGTTCGGGGTTGCACGGAAAAATCCAGGGATAACCGCGATCGGCGCAGGCGTCGCGGATGACCTGGGCGTCGTATGCCGTATCGCCGATCACGATCACCTTGGCCCCTTCCGGCAACGGCAACTCGCGGATCAAATCCGCCGCCGCTTCGGCCGTCGTGCGGTGGGTCAGT
>JAYVCO010000129.1:0-5930 GCA_043749935.1 Planctomycetia bacterium | reverse complement strand
TCGTCGCGTCACTTCGGCGTCCGGTCGAGCATCGCTTACGTTCCCAACATCACTTCCAGACCTCGGCCATACGTCGAGTAGGTGTGAAACAGGGCGCCGCTGGTATCTTTGTAGAAAAAGCTCAGGCCCGGATTTTCCTCTCCGTGCGGAATGGTCGTGCCGAAGTTGTACGCTTTCTGGCCGCTGGCGACTTCTTCCTTGGTGAACGACACGCCGAAGTCGCGATTGAACTCGCAGCCGCCGGACGAGACCCAGGGAAATCGCCAGCCCATGCGCTTCTTGAACGCCGCAATCCGCTCGAGGGGCGCCCGCGAGACGAGCACGAGCGAGACATCGCGAGCGCCCAGATGCTCGATCGCACCATTCACGTGATCCATCACGAACGAACAGCCCGGGCAGCCCTCTTCCCAATCGGGACCGAACATGAAGTGATACGCGGCGAGTTGGCTCCGCCCGTCGAATAGATCCGCGAGGCTCATTTTGCCCTGCGGTCCCGTAAAAACATATTCCTTCTCGACCTTAGCCCAGGGAAGTTCGCAACGCTGGCGAGCGAGCTCGTCACCCAGTCGCGTTAGCTCTTTTTCCTTTGCCAGAAAATCACTACAAGCCCTCAGCCATTCGCTTCTGGAAACGACTTCATGGTCGCGCGTGGCAGTCGTGGGATTCATCGAAAGAACTCCTGCAGTTTGAACTGATTGATGTAAGTTGTCGATCGTCGATTACTATTTCTTGCGCTGCGTCGCGTTGCGCTCTGCGCGATCCCGAATTCTCTCTGTCCAGTGCGACCATCCCTGGGGCATCCCCTCGCGGTGGTCGGGCGAAATCAATCCCATGCCGCGATGCACGAACGCTAAGTGCGTTCCACTCCCCTTGGCAGTCAAGCGATATTGAACGTGATTTACCGCCGGATACGACATCATCATCGGTCCGCAGATCTCGATCAGTGTCGGCCGCTTGAGTACCTGCACGTGACCCCAAAGATGACCCGTATTGTTTCCTAAATCACGAAACCATCGCCCGCCTGGCCATGCTTCCAGCTTGAACGGCATCGCGGTACCATCCATCATTTGCGCGTCAGGTCCAAGCTCGTCGAGCATCGCTTCGAATGCGATTTCAATCGGGGCAGCGATGTCGATCTCTTTTTTGATCTCGAATGTGTCGAAAGACGGCTGCACTAGAGAGTCGGTTGTCATGAGGTTCCTTTCTTGCGGTTTGATCGTCCGGGCGAGGCCACCTGAGCGACGGCCCGCTGCTCGGCCCGCACCCGGATGCGGTCAAGCTGGCGCTCCCAATGCCGTTCGAATGTCTTGATCCAGTCATAGATGGGCCGCAATTGGTCGTGGTTCAATGCGTACACGCGCCGTTGGCCCTGCTTGCTTGCGGAAACGATGCCGACCTCCCGCAACACGCCCAAATGTTTCGAAACGGCCGGCTGCGGCAGCCCGAGCGTCAAGACGATTGTCCCCACCGCCAGGCTGCGGTGCCGCGAAAGCAGATCGATAATCTGCCGCCGTCGCGGCTCAGCAACGGCACTGAAGACGTCGGTCGTGGTGGATGGTCTGGGCATGCCGGAAATATATTCCATTTACGGAATATGTCAAGAAGTGAGGCAGCCGACTAGGCGCTTCAGCCGAACTAGCGGCTCCGCAAATCGTCGGAATGTCTTTCGTGACAAGCAAGAAACAGCACGTCGCGATTTTGTCTCGTTTTAGAAATCGATGACTTGCTCGGCCGGGGCGGTGGGAACGACGAAGATTTTTCCGTCGCCCATGCGGCCGGTGCGGGCCACTTCGACGATCTTGCGCAGGATTTCTTCCACGCGGCCGTCATCGACCCACAACGTGATTTCGACCTTGGGAAGAAAGGCGAGCGAGTATTCGCTATCGGCGTACTGGTCGAGATAGCTTTTCTGCCGGCCGTACCCCTTCACTTCGCGGACGGTGCAGGCTTCGAGTGGCGCCCGCTTGAGCCCGTCCAAAACCTTTTCGGCGAGGAACGGTTTGATGATGGCGATGACTTGTTTCACGGATCATCCGCCCGGGGTGCTGTTTTGTTCTCACCGCCAAAAAAGTGTGCAAATCCGATCGGCACTCGCGCGAACATCGAGCCGGGCTTAACTGAAAAAATTCTCGCCGAACAGATTCAAGGGCGGGGTCGTCTGAACTTCCATATCGCCGTTGACCGCCGTCTGACAGGCCAGCCGCATCGTGTTTTCGTTGCCGATGTAGGCCATCGAAGCCTTCAACCGCAGCCTTTCGATAACGCCCATCGGGCTGGCGTGATCCATGCCCCTGGTGATCAGGACGCGACAGCTACCGCACGTGCCAAACCCGTGGCAATTCAGCACCTTATTGATGCCCGGATACAGTCCCACGCCGGCCCGCATGGCCTCGGCACGCAGGTTGGACCCCTCGGGCACTTGGATTTCTTTCTTTTCGTTCACGAACTTGATGATCGCCATCGGGCTCCCCACGTTTCGTCGACTCGTCCTCGGCGGCCCTCTTGGACCCCCGGCAAACCGTCTAATTTAGTCCCTGCTACCCAGAAAATCTACCACACAATATATGTTGCGAGCCGGGGCGCGGAAAAGGAGTGTCCCGAGCCGAATCGATGAAAATGGGCGGGCTCACGGCCGAAATAGCCCCGCGAGCGAATGGACGGCGCGGGGGTCGCGTGTTACGTTCAAAGCCTCGCGATCTCCCGTGGCATCTTGACCCAACTCCTCCCAGCTCTCTGCAAATCTCATCAATCGCATGCGGATCCATCTTGCCCTTACACTCGTGTGGCTAGTCTGCCTTCCGGCCAGCGCGGCCGAGAAAACTTTCCCGTTTTTCGAGCCAGTCGTGCCGCCCCGGGCGTTTCAGGTCATGGCGCATCGGGGCCTGGCCCAACAGGCGCCGGAAAACACACGCCGCGCCATCGAGATGTGCATCGAAGACGGTCTGGAGTGGGTCGAGGTCGACGTGCGGCTCAGCAAAGATGGCCAACATGTCTTGTTTCACGACCGCAACCTAGAAGGCAAATCCAACGGCGCGGGCCCGGTCAAACAACTCACGCTCGACGAATTGAAGCAGCTCGATGCCGGCGCCTGGTTCGCCAAGCGATTCACTGGAACACGGTTGCTTTCGCTGGAAGAATGCCTGGCCCTGGTCAAGGGCAGGATCAATCTCTATCTCGACTGCAAGGATATCGATCCGGAATTGCTCGTGAAGCAAATCAAGACCGCGGGCATGGAGCGGCAGGTGATCGTGTTTGGCGACCTCGACGTGTTGAAACGCGTGCGCGAGCTGTCGGGCGGAACCGTGGCTGTAATGCCCCGATGGCGCCCGAAAGATGGATTTGGCGGTTGGCTCGATGCGTTGCGGCCGGCCGTGGTGGAAATCAATGCCGACGAAATCACGGCCGAGATTTGCAAAGATTTTCACGCGCGCGGCATCAAGGTTCAGGCCATGGTGCTGGGTTCGTCGGACAACCCCAAAGGTTGGGACAAAGTCCTGGCCGCTGGCGTGGACTATTTGCAATCGGATGTGCCTGACGAGATCGTCGCGCACGCGCTGGACAAACAACTGAAACCGCGGCCCGTGCGACTGACCTGCCATCGAGGCGCTTCGCGCTACGCACCAGAAAACACGCTGGCCGCTTTCGAGAAGGCCTATCGGCTGCACGCGGATTTCGTCGAATTCGATGTGCGGCCCTCGAGCGATGGCAAGTTTTTCTTGCTGCACGATGGTCAACTCAATCGCACCACGACCGGCCGGGGTCCGATCAATGCGGCCAGCAACGACACGATCGAAGGCTTGGATGCGGGCGGCTGGTTTGGCCGGCAATTCGTGGGCACGCACGTTCCTTCGCTCGATCAATTCCTGGCCGCGGTCCCCCAGGGAGTGACGTTGTACTTCGACGCCAAGGACATTCCGCCCGAGGCCTTGGCTGCGGCGGTGAGCAAACACGGCCTGGCCGAGCGTACTGTCGTCTATAAAGGCGCCGACTACTTGCAAAAGCTCAAACAGCTCGATTCCCGAATCCGCGCCCTGCCGCCGGCCAGTTCCGAAACGCAGGTTACGGCCTTGGCCGGCAGTTTGAAGCCCTACGGCGTCGACACGCCGTGGCGCGTGCTCTCGAAAGCCTACATCGATCACGCGCACGCGGCGGGCATTCAGGTATTTGCCGACGCCCCGTTCAATACGAATATCAAGGGCTACGTCCAGGCCATCCATTGGGGCATCGACGTGATCCAGACCGACGATCCAATGCGAGTCTGGCGAGCCATGGAACTGGTAGCCGCCGAGCGCGCGACGCGCTGAGCTGTGGTGACGCGCAGGTTGGGAGCAAGCATGGGATCGAGGCTACTGATCGTCGGAGCGAGCGGGTTCGTCGGCTCGCGCTGGGCCCTGGCGGCGGAGAAGAATTTCGAAGTTTTTGCCGGATCACGAACGCCGTCGTCGGAACAAAGCCGCCCGGTGGCCATCGACATCACCGACCCTGCCAGGGTTCGCGCCGCGTTTGCAGTCGTCCGACCAGAATTCGTCACACACCTGGCGGCGCTTTCCGACATCGATCGCTGCGAGCGCGAGCGAGAGTTGGCCGAACAGATCAACCACTTCGGCGCGCTGAACGTGGCGCAAGAATGTGCCCGGACCGGCGCCCGCTTGCTCTACACCTCGACCGACGCGGTGTTCGACGGCACGAAGCACATCTACTACGAGCACGACCCGCCCACGCCGCTGAATTGGTATGGCGAGACAAAGGCCCGGGCCGAGCGGGCCATCGCGGAACTATTGCCATCGGCGGCGATCGTGCGGCTCTCGCTCGTGCTCGGCAGCAGCGATTTGGGCAGTAGCACCTTGAACGGGGGCAATTCGTATTTGGAAAAAGTGATCGGCAATCTGAAAGCCGGAAACAAAATCGTGACCCCCACGTTCGAGTTCAGAAACCCGATCGACGTCGGCACATTGTGCGATTTTCTGCTCGAATTGACCCCGCGTGCTGATGCGACAGGCATTTTCCATATTGGGGCCAGCGATAAAATGTCGCGGTACGATTTGGCACGCGCCATTGCGCGGCAGCTCGGTTATGATCCCGCGTTGATCGTAGCGCAGAATGAGCCGGTGCCGGGGCGTGCTCCGCGCGGGCAGGACGATTTTCTGGTGACGGATCGGCTGCGGCAGTTTTGTCGCACGGCAGTTCCGAGTTGCCAACAGGTTATTGAAAGGGCCGTAGATGCAGTTGCCTAAGGCACTTTACGAACTCGAATTCAATCATGGCTCGATTTATGGCGAGGAAGAAGCCGCGGCGCTCGCTGAAGTGCTCAAGGCTTCGGCGCCCTCCTGTGGTCCGAAGGTCAAAGCCTTCGAAGAAGCCTTCGCGGAATACTGCGGAACAAAGTACGGCCTGGCTGTTAGTTCGGCGACCACGGGGCTCGAGTTGGCGATGATCGCCTGCGAAGTCGGGCCTGGCGACGAGGTGATTACCACGCCGCTGAGTTGGATTTCGACAGCCAACGTGATCGCCGCGCGCGGCGCCAAGGTTGTGTTTGCCGATATTGATCCGCGGACGCTGAACCTGGACCCCGCGGAATTGGCTCGCAAGATTACGCCCCGCACCAAGGCGATCTTGCCGGTCCATCTCTACGGCCAGTGCTGCGACATGGACGCGCTAGTTGAGCTGGCCCGGCCGCGCGGCATTCGGATCGTCGAAGACTGTGCGCACGCCGCGGGCGCGACCTACAAAGGCCGCAAGGCCGGCTCGCTGGGCGACATCGGCGTGTTCAGTTTCCATCAACAGAAGAACATGACCACGCTCGGCGAAGGGGGGCTGGTCACGGCCAATGATCAGAAACTCTACGAGCGTCTGCTTTCCTATCGTTCGCTCTGTTGCCTGACGTATGACCCAAAGGGCAAGTATCTGCCGATCGACGAGAGCGTGCAGCC
>JAYVCO010000128.1:0-3760 GCA_043749935.1 Planctomycetia bacterium | reverse complement strand
GCCCGTTCTCGAAAGCCGTACGGTTCACGACGGCAAAATCGACTCCCGACCCCTTCTCCAGCGGCGCGCCAAATGAGCCGTCAGTCCTTGGCAAACGCCGAGTCGAACGCGCGGCCGCTGGGCCGGAAATCCCATTTCTTCACGTTTTCGCAGGCCTCGCGCGCGCCGTGCTCGCGGTCCATGCCCATGTCTTCCCACTCGACCGACAACGGGCCTTGGTAGTTGGCCTGATTCAGGGCGCGAATGATCTCTTCAAAGTTCACGCCGCCGCGGCCGGGCGAGCGGAAATCCCAACCGCGCCGCGGATCGCCGAAGTTCAGATGGCTGGCGAGGATGCCCGAGCGGCCGTTCAGCGTCACGATCGCGTCCTTGACGTGCATGTGATAAATGCGGTCGGGAAACGCGCGGATGAACTCGACCGGATCGACCCCCTGCCAGAGCAAGTGGCTCGGATCGAAGTTGAAGCCGAACTCCGGGCGATGGCCGAGCGCTTCAAGCGCCCGTTCGGCCGTGTACAGATCGAAGGCGATTTCGGTCGGATGGACCTCGAGCGCGAACTTCACGCCACATTCGGCGAACACGTCGAGGATCGGGTTCCAACGCTCGGCGAGCAGCTTAAAGCCGTCATCGATCATCGACGGCGGGGTCGGCGGGAACGAATAGTTCAGATGCCAGATGCTCGAGCCGGTGAAGCCATTGACGATGCTCACGCCGAGCTTTTGCGCGGCGCGGGCGGTGTTTTTCATTTCCTCGGCGGCCCGCTTGTTTACGCCGGCCGGATTGCCGTCGCCCCACACGTGCGGCGGCAGGATCGCCTTGTGCCGCTCGTCGATGATGTCGAGAACCGCCTGGCCGACGAGATGGTTGCTGATGGCGAAGACTTGCAGGTCGTGCCGTTCGAGAATTTCGCGGCGGCCGGCGCAATAGTTTTTGTCGGAGAGCGCCTTGGAAACCTCGAAGTGATCTCCCCAGCAGGCCAACTCGATGCCGTTATAGCCAAATTCGCCGGCCTTGCGGGCCATGTCTTCCAACTTGAGATCGGCCCACTGGCCGGTGAATAGGGTTACCGGACGTCCCATGCAATGCTCCCTCGCCAATTTGTCATGCCAAATGAATTTGATCGTGATTTCGCACCTTGCGAAAGAACGGCCATTGTGACAGATTTTGCGGCCCTTGCAACCGGGCGAAAAGCGCGGGAGTGTCCAAATCTGTGTTGCCAAAAATTATTGGTTGTGGCCGATATAGAAGAGAAGTCCGAATGCTGCTAGGACTGCCGCTGCCGCGCCGATGGTCTTCCTTTGGAACGGTGCGCCGATCCCGGCCCCAATGATTGCTATGAATGCAAACGCCATAGCGAACGGCAGTGATGCATCACCCCTGCGAGGTCCATAGACCCTCATGCACCACACAAGGCCGCCTATCCCAACCGCAATCAAGGTCATCGCCAAGAACAGATCGCGGAGGCTGAATTGGAAACGTTTCATGGCCCCGATTCTAGGTAGTGGGTCAATCTTAATTCAAGAATATTCCGATGGCGGCGCGCCGGGTGGGGAGCGACGGTCAACAAAGAGAAGGCAGAGTCCAACGGCTAGAAGAATACCGCCGAATGCCAGCCCGATTTGTGAATACTCTCTGTTCAGAATGTTCGAGTTCGTAGCTGCAAGGCAGCCTAATCCGAAAAGCAACGCACCCGACAAAACGACAAGGGCACTTGAAATGGCTCGCACGGCGTGGCTCCTAGATCGCAGTCTCTTGGCCCCAGCCACGATTCTACCACGGGCGCAATAAAAAAGCCGCTCGAAGGCGGCTCTGCTTTGCGCGGAATCAGATGATACGACTACCCGTTCTTCCCCACTGGTCGGTAATCTGCCAGGGTGGTGCAAACCCGCTACGCGCACCCAGCTAGCACGCGAGATTCG
Organism: Planctomycetia bacterium; assembly: GCA_043749935.1. Taxonomy (GTDB): domain Bacteria; phylum Planctomycetota; class Planctomycetia; order Pirellulales; family PALSA-1355; genus PALSA-1355. Next base: position 1,841 of record JAYVCO010000128.1, on the reverse strand, counting down.
TGCGCAGAGTGCAATGGAGAATGTCCGCCGTCCGCCTCTTGCATCCGCTCGAACACTTCTTCGCGGTGGATCGGAACTTCGGCCGGGGCGGTAAACGCCAACTTCACGCGGTCGCCGTGGATTTCCGTCACCATCACGACGATGTTGCGGCCGATGACGATTCGTTCGCCGATCTTGCGGGAGAGAACTAACATGGGTCTGACCTCCGTGAAAAAATGAAACGGCCTCGAATCCCCCTTCGCAAACACGCGCCTCGCAGGACAGTCGCGTCGAGCAGCACTTGCCCAGCATATGGCGTGCCGGACGAAAGTCTTTAGCCAATTTTTGAATGTCCTTTCGCCGTCATTGAAAGTCGCGTGACGGTGTGCTCCCTATCCAGGACCGGCCCGCGGAATGGACGTGCCCAATGAACCAGCGGAAACACTCGATTATTGCCGCTATTAGCGACACTTCTTGTGGGTTGATAGCATCGCTTGTGAATTCGCAGGCTCTACGTCCAGGCCGCCGGGGAATGCAAACGAAGTTTCATGCTGGCTTTGCTGGCATCGACCGCCGCGAAATGGGGCGGCGAGCGTCCGGCGTGCGGTTCAAGTACCTACCCCCGGGCCAATCAGCACGGGAGCGCGACAAATGCGCGGCAGCGATTCGTGGAGCGGCGGCAGCGTTGTTATAATCTCGCTGCATTCGGGATCAGAGCCGAATCAGCGGCTCGCAACCGAGCCGGCTAACGAGCACAACGGGCGTTGCACAGGAAACGTCGTTCACCACGCACTCCTCCCCCCATGCCCTGGCTCCAACACTACGATCCGCTCCAAGCCGCATGGCTCTCGACGCTGGTCGCGGCGCTGCCGATCGTCGTGCTGCTCGGACTGCTCGGCTTCGCGCAGTGCCAGGCGCATTACGCGGCGGCGGCGGGTTTGCTCACCGCGTTCATCGCGGCCGTGTGCGTCTTCGATATGCCCTGGACCAAAGCCGTCGCCGCGACGCTCAACGGGGCGGGCTATGGACTCTTTCCCATCGGTTGGATCGTGCTGATGGCGATTTTTTTGTACTCGCTCACGGTCGAGACGGGGCAGTTCGAGATCGTGAAGCGGTCGGTCGCGTCGCTGTCGCCCGACCGGCGGATTCAGGCGCTGCTGATCGCGTTCAGCTTCGGGGCGTTCGTGGAAGGGGCGGCCGGATTCGGCACGCCGGTCGCCATCTCGTCGGCCCTGTTGATCGGGGCCGGCTTTCGGCCGCTGCACGCGGCGGGATTGTCCCTGATCGCCAACACCGCGCCGGTCGCGTTCGGCGCGCTCGCCACGCCGGTCATCATGCTGGCCGAAACCACCGGACTCGACGAGTTCAAGCTGAGCCAAATGGCCGGGCGGCAGTTGCCGTTGTTTTCGCTGATCGTGCCGGCCTGGATGGTCTGCGTGATGGCGGGCTGGCGCGGGATGCGGGGCGTGTGGCCCGCGATCCTGGTCTGCGGGGCGAGCTTCGCGGCCGTGCAATTCTTCACGTCGAATTATATCGGCCCGCGCTTGGTGGACGTGGCCGCCGGTCTGGCGTCGCTCGCGTCGCTGACGTTGTTCGTGCGCGTCTGGCAGCCGAAGGAGATTTGGCGGTTTGACGGGGAAGAGATCGCTGCGGCCTCAACCGATCATACTAACCCGACGCGTGAGCGAGGGGACATCGCGCCAACGTCCACCACAATCTCCCTCGCTCACGCGTCGGGTTACGATGGAGACAAGGAAAATCAGTCGTCGCCCGAAAAACTTGGCCCGCCGCCGATCATCGCCTATACCGAGTCGCGGTGGGCGGTCGCGTCGGCCTGGATGCCGTGGGCGTTTCTGTCGGTC
>JAYVCO010000127.1:0-2518 GCA_043749935.1 Planctomycetia bacterium | reverse complement strand
GCACCCGGCTGTTGAACGCGTCGGTAAGCCACAATTCCTTTTCATCCGGCGAAAGCCCGATGCCGTGGCTGGGACAGCCGTGTCGCTTGGTCGGCCCTTTCTGAAACCCCGCGACGGTCACGCTATAAAGCTTCTGGCCCGTTTCGAGATCGCCCACTTCGAAGCCCAGCAAGTCGTTGACGTTCACGTAACACCGCTTTTCGCGGCCGTCGATCGTGAAGGGGCGCACGCTCGCGCTAAACGGGCCGACTGTCTTGACCGAATCGGTCTTTGTATCAACCACGCGCAGCAGCGGAGATTTCAAGCCGGCCAAATAGGCGAACGAACCCGACAAGCCGCAGATCGTGTTGTGCGCGCCCGAGTCGGTTACGATCTTGCGCAGGACTTCGCCACTTTGCGCGTCGACCACGTACCAATGCGGTCCTTCCAGCGATGGTAAATAAATGGCCTTGCCATCGGGAGTGATCGACATCCGGTCGCAGCCCGCGTCGTACTTGCGCTCCCACAGGATTTTCTCGGTGGCCAAATCCAGGCACATCAACTGCTTGATCGTGCTGATATAGAGCCGCTGCGTCGCCGCGCTGGCACAAATGCCTTTGACGTTCAGCGCCCGGCCCGTCTCGTCGAGCCCCAGCGTGGCGATGCGCTTGACGAACTTGTGGCCTTGCTCGATATCGAACAACAGCAGCCCATGCCCGCCGTACTCCAGGTAGTCGCGCACGCCGGGGACCGCGACATAGAGCAAGTGCCGCTCAACGACTTTCTCTTCGGCCGCCAGCGTTCGAGCATGAATGAGGCTCGCCAAAAAACAAAGAACCAAGGCGAGCAACTTTGGGCGGTTCGCGCGAAGTGAAAATATCGTGCGCATGGAAGAAGTCTCTGTGAATGCGGGGCCTGCAAGACGCTGCCAACGGAGTGGCTTCAGACCAGCAGTTTACCGCCGGCTAGCGCCCTATGCCACCACTTCCGCCGCGAGAACCGGGCGAGCAGCCGGGGGAGGCAATTTTTTCCGGCGGAACAGGTTGGTCAGCGAGTCCAAGAGCGAGTAAATGACCGGGGTCGCCAGCAGTGCCAAGAGCAAGCTCAGCATCTGCCCGCCGATGATGACCTTCGCCATGCTGGCCCGCGCGCCGGCGCCGGGACCTTGGCCCAATGCGATCGGAATCATCGCGGCAATCAGCATCATCGTGGTCATCAAGATCGGTCGTAGCCGGGTGTGGTTGGCGTCGATGATCGCCTCGTCGCGCTGCATGCCAGCACGACGCAACTCGTTCGTTTTATCGACTTGCAGGATGCCATTCTTCTTGACGATGCCCACCAGCATGAACAGACCGAACATGGCATAGAGGTCCATCGGCTGGCGAAACAGCAGCAGCGACAACAGTCCAAAGGGAATGGTAACCGGCAGCGCCGCCAGAATGGCCAGGGGGTTACTCCAACTCTCGAACTGCGCGGCCAGAATCATATACATGAACAGTATGCTCAGAACCAACGCGACCATGAAATAATAAGCGGTCTCGCCCAAGGTTTTCGACTGGCCCGAAAAAGCAACTTCGTATTGGGGTGGCAGATTCATGTCTTTCAAAATCTGTTCCGCCTTCTCCACGGCCTCGCTCAGTGAAACCCCTTCCGGGTTGGCTAAAATGGTGACGGTGCGTTGGCGTTGAAAGCGATTGATCTGACTGGGCCCGCGCGATTCGCTCACCTTGGCCAGGCTGCTCAATTCGACCAGACCGACGGCGGGCGAAGGAACACTGAGCAAGTCGAGCGTCTGTGGATTGCCGCGAAACTGTTTGTCGGCTCGTAGCCAAATGTCATACTGTTCGGTCTTGTCCGTGAATCGGGAGATTGGCTGCCCCCCCACCAGCACATTGAGCGTGTTGGCGATCGTCTGGACCGGAATTCCCAAATCGCTGGCCCGTTCGCGATCGATCGACACTTGAACCTCGGGCTTTCGAAGCGAGAGCGTAGTGTCGACGTCCGCCAGACCCGGGATCTCCCGTAGTTTCTTGATCAGTGTTTCGGAATACTTCGACAGTTGCTCCAGCTCGGGCCCCGAAAGGATAAGCTGAAAAATGCGACTGTCCTGACCCGAGGCCTGAATGCTCGAAACGTCGCTGACCGCCGTGCGAAGATCCGGATAGTCGACCAGAATCCGCCGAGCGCGTTCCATCACGTCGAACTGCGTATATTCGCGCTCTTCGAGATCTTTCATTCGCAGGTAAATCGACCCACGAGTGACGTCCCCTTGGCCCTTGCCCGCCGCTCCGTTATTTTCGCCAATCACGGTGAACCGATGGATGATGCCGGGAAGCTTGGCCAGCCGATTCTCGATTTCCGTAAAGACCTGTTCAGCACGCTCGAGCGTGTAGCCTTCGGGCGTAATGATTGTTACCTGAAACTCGCTCTGGTCATCTCGCGGAACCAGGTTGACCCCCATGCGATTGGCGATTGGACCGGTGCAGGCGATTACGCCAATGCACACCAGCACCACTACGAATCGATAACGCAGTGCGAA
>JAYVCO010000126.1:0-5337 GCA_043749935.1 Planctomycetia bacterium | reverse complement strand
GCCAAACCTGCTCGAACTGGTCGAAGACGTGCTGCTCAATCGCCGGCCCGACGCGACCGAGTGGCTCGTCGAATTTGCCGAAACCGTCAAAAAGCAGGCACCCGGCGCGGAAGCCGTCGCCTTGGCTTGGCGCAGTGGAACGGTCGAAGAGCGCCTGGCTCATGCCCTGGTCAAGGGTATCGTCGACTTCATCGATCAGGACACCGAAGAAGCACGGCAGAAATATGAACGTGGATTGCAGATCATCGAAGGTCCGCTGATGGCCGGAATGCAAATCGTCGGCGACCTGTTCGGGGCCGGAAAGTTGTTCCTGCCGCAAGTCGTCAAGAGCGCGCGAGTCATGAAAAAATCGGTGGCTTATCTGCTTCCGTTCATGGAGGAAGAGAAGAAGCTCGCCAAATTGGAAGCTCAGTCCACGCGCGGCAAAATCCTGATGGCCACGGTCAAAGGAGACGTCCACGATATCGGCAAGAATATCGTGGGCGTGGTGCTGGGCTGCAACAACTACCAGGTCATTGACCTGGGCGTGATGGTTCCCTGCGAGAAGATTTTGGAGACGGCGATCAAAGAGCAAGTCGACATGATCGGGCTGAGCGGTCTGATCACGCCCAGTCTCGACGAAATGGTTCACGTCGCGCACGAAATGGATCGCCAGGGCTTCACGATTCCGCTGTTGATCGGTGGGGCCACAACCAGCGCGAAACATACGGCCGTCAAGATTGCGCCGGCATATCGCAATGCGACCGTCCACGTGCTCGATGCGTCGCGCAGCGTGGGCGTGGTCGATCGGCTGAAAAGCCCCGATCTTAAAAAGTCGTTCGAGGCCACCAACCGCGAGCAGCAAGCCTCGCTGGTCGAAGCGTACAATCGCCGCCAGCAAGTTGAGCTAGTGCCGTACGAGCAGGCGGTTGCTCAGAAGTTCGAAACCGACTGGAAAACGGTGCGCATCGACAAGCCGTCGTTCATTGGCAAGCGAGTGCTCGCTGATTTCCCGCTGGCCGAGCTGGTCGACTACATCGACTGGTCTCCCTTCTTTCTCACCTGGGAACTCAAGGGTAAGTACCCCAAGATTTTCAAGGATCCGACGGTTGGCGAAGCGGCCCAGAAATTGTTCGAGGACGCGCGCAAGTTGCTCGACGAGTTCGTGGCCAAAAAACTGCTGCGGGCCCGGGCGGTGTATGGATTCTGGCCGGCGGCCTCGGTGGGCGATGACATCGTGCTATTCACCGACGAGTCGCGCGGCAAAGAGCTGACAAGATTTCACACGCTGCGCCAACAGTGGCAGCGCAAAGGGCAATCGCACTTGACGGCACTGGCCGATTTCGTGGCCCCGCTCGACTCCGGCCGCCAGGATTATATGGGTGCGTTTGCCGTCACTACCGGGCACGGCGTCGACGAACTCGCGGCGAAGTTCGAAGCCGACCACGACGATTACAACGCGATCATGGTCAAGGCGCTCGCCGATCGATTGGCCGAGGCTTTTGCCGAACGATTGCACGAGCTGGCCCGCGCGGAATGGGGTTATGGCAAGGAAGAGCGATTGTCGCGCGACGACTTGATCGAAGAGAAATACCGCGGCATCCGCCCGGCCCCGGGCTATCCGGCATGCCCGGACCATACGGAGAAGCAAACGATCTTCGATTTGCTCGACGCGCCAAAGGCCGCGGGCATCCAACTGACCGAGAGTTTCGCCATGACGCCCGCCTCGAGTGTGAGTGGCTGGTATTTCGGCCATCCCGAGTCGCGATATTTCTCGGTCGACCGGATCGATCGCGATCAGCTCGCGGACTACGCGAAGCGCAAGGGGATGAGCGTGCCCGACATGGAGCGCTGGCTGGCTCCCAATCTGGGATACGAGCCTAAAAGTTAGCCGGACTCGCGCAACGTGTAATGAACGAATCGCAAAAACGCTTGATTCAGTTCAGCTTGGGAGGGATTTTCGCGCTCGTCACCACAGTGGCGATCGTGACGAATTTTGCGATGACCGACCCGACCCAGGGACCAACCTCGGTACTCCGCCTAATGGTGGCGTCGGCTTTCCTGGCCAGTGGGACCTCGTATCTTGCGCTTCGGATCAAAGTAAAATCGGGGTTTAGACGATTCGTCACGGTTTCACTTTGGGTGATCGCGGTGTGGGGTGCTATCATTTTCCTCTGCACCTCGTCCGTCTCGATGGGTTTGTTGCTGTTCCAGATTCTGGGAAGTCCCTAAACATGGCCTCCGCCACTGGCCGCCACTGGTTCGGGAAAGAATCCAAGTGATTCGCTCAACTCCCCAAAATTCATCGTATCTCTATTCGAGAGTGCATCACTAAGGGGGGTTCAGATTCTAGTTCCACGACGTTCGGCTCGATGGTAAACTGGCGAGCATCCTGGTCTTTGTAGGAGCTTCCGTCATGAAGTTTTTGGTTGCGGTGCTGCTGGCGACAATGCTGCTGAGCCGTGGCACGTCGGCCGGCGAGAATGTCGCTGTGTCAAAGCCAGCCCCTTACGCTCATCGTGGCTACGAGCTGCTGACGACGAAGCCCTATCTGCCGCCCGACTTCGATCAAGAGACTTTTGACGAGCTGTGGAAGACTTGGGAAGAGCCGCTCCGTTCGCTTGCCGAAAAGGCCACGTTGGAAGAGCGCCGCGCACTGGCCTTTTCTCGCTATGGGCTCACGGTCGCACCGGGAGATTCTTCAGGCAAGCCTCAGCAGTATGTCGTCGACGAGCAAGGAAATTGGACGATGAATTGCCTGACGTGCCATCAGGGCAAGGTGGCCGGCAAGGTTGTGCCCGGCGTGCCCAATTCGCTCATCGCCTTGCAAACGCTGACCGAAGAAATCCGCGCGACGAAGATGCGGATGCACAAAACACTGACGCGCATGGATATCGGTTCCGCGGTCATTCCCTTGGGAACCAGCAATGGCACGACGAACGCGGTGGTCTTTGGCGTGGTGCTGATGGCCAATCGCGACGCCAAGCTCAATGTCTTGCCCGCCACGCTGCCGGCCAAGATCACACACCACGACCACGACGCTCCAGCCTGGTGGAACTTCAAAAAGAAGAACCGGCTGTATAGCGACGGATTTGCGGCCAAAAACGCGCGGCCGCTGATGCAGTTCATGCTCATTCCCGAGAACGGTCCGCAAAAATTTCACGAGTGGGAGGCCGACTTTGGCGAAATCTACGCCTGGCTCGAGTCGCTCGAGCCGCCGGCTTATCCGTTTGCCATCGATCGCAAGTTGGCCCACACAGGGGAAGCGTTGTTCGTCCAGCATTGTGCCGATTGCCACGGCCGTTACGGATCGCAAGCCAGCTATCCCAACAAGATCGTGCCTATCGAAGAAGTCGGCACCGACCCGGTGCGGCTAGGGGCGCTGACGCCAGAACACCGCCGAGCGTACGGCGAAAGTTGGTTTGGACATTTTGGCGAAGACGGCACGGTCGACGATCCGGGCGGATACCTGGCGCCACCGCTCGACGGCATTTGGGCATCCGCTCCGTATTTTCACAATGGATCGGTGCCGACCCTATGGCACGTGCTGCACCCAGGCGAGCGCCCGCGCGTCTGGTCGCGTACGGAAGACGGATACGATACGACACGCGTGGGTCTCGAGGTCAGTTCATCCGACGAGTTGCCTGCGGCGGCCAAAACGGACCGCGACCGGCGCCGCAATTTCAATACGACTCAAGTGGGCAAGAGCGCCCAAGGGCATTTGTTCCCGGATGCTTTGGACGAAGTCGAGAAGCGCGCGGTACTCGAGTATCTGAAGACGCTTTGATGCGTGGCAATCGCGAATCGGCTGGAACTGCCGAGCGAGCTTATTTGGCTCGCTTGTGCGTGACCAGGATCTGGCCGGAGTCGGGCTTGCTGACAAATTCGGTGGGCCGCTCGCCACCGTTGAGCGTGTAACTCATCTTCAGCATATCGCCGTCGACTTCGTAGATGCCTTTGAGCGTGCGGCCGTCGATTTCCAAGTCGATCGTCTTACGCTTCTGGCCCGGGTCGAGCTTGATCGTCCCTTCGATCACGTCGCCCGCTTTCGGCGTCAGGGTGTACTTGTTTTCTTTGAATTCGCGCACCGCCTCCTTCATCATTTCGACCGGACCGCCGTTGTATTGGAACGACTCCACGATCCACTTGCCCTGTAGTGCAGCCTGATCGGCGTCGTCTCCGCGCGCCGACCAAAAAGGGATAAACAGCAAAGCACAACCGATGGAAGCGACGCGAACCAGATTGTTCATGACGATCGTCTCCCAGAAGATGAGTTAGCGCGACTCGATGGCCCCGCCCGGCGAATATAACAGGCCCAATGACCAAGTGCCACAAATCTGCCGGCGAGCAGAGGGAAGGTTTGATAGCGCCGCGGATAACCGCCTGGCAAAAGCCGAAAAAGCTTTGACCTTTCCGGGCTGCACCCTACAATCAGCCTTTCAGCGGTGAGTCGAAAACCCAGTCGAACTCGGAGGGCTTGGAAATGTCGGACTCTTTGCACAATCGAGGGCGGCGCGATTTCTTGAAGTCTGGCGCCCTGGCTGCCGCCGGCACGGGACTGCTGGGAGCGACCGCCGCGGTCGCCGCCGCTCCGGCCGCCAAGCTTATCGAGGTCGGGCCGTCGGGTATTCCGCTCCGCCCGTTCGGCAAGACCGGCCACAAGCTGCCCGTGTTGGGGATGGGCGGATCGGCCATGGTTCAAATCTTCATTGGTGCGTACGGCGTGCCGCTGCTGCCCATGGACGAGCGCGTGGCGATGGTCCGCCATGCGTACGACAGCGGAATTCGCTATTTCGATACGGCTCGCGTCTATGGCGAAAGCGAGCAGATCATGGGCCGAGGTCTGAAGGGCGTGCGCGAAAATTGCTACGTCGCCACGAAGTGCCATGTGCCCCAGGCCGACAAGGTGCGCGAGACGGTCGAGAAATCGCTCAAAGAGCTCGACATGGACTATGTCGATTGCGTGCAAGTTCATAGCCCTTGCATCGAAGCCGTGGGCTTTGACGGCGCGATGAAAGTCTACGCCGAGCTGGTCAAGCTGCGCGACGAAAAGCTGCTGCGATTTATTGGCCTGACGACCCACGTGGCGTTCGAAGTGGTTCACAAGATGATCGAGACCGGCGGCTTTGATCAGGTGTTGTTGGCTAACGGCTATGTTCGCAAGGGCATGAATACCATGCTATCGAATGCAAAGATCGAATATCGCGAATGGTGCCTGGCTGCCGCCCACGAGCGGGGTATGGCGATCGTGGCCATGAAGGTCTTTGGTGCCAACATGCTCAGCCATAACGCCAAGACCATGGTCAAGGATTACGACGACGCGCGGCTGGCCAAACTCCCTCCGGCGGCCATCCGCTG
>JAYVCO010000125.1:0-2855 GCA_043749935.1 Planctomycetia bacterium | reverse complement strand
CAAAAGACGCAGCCTGCAATGCACCAGATGCTCAGCCGCGTGCGCCGCAAAGGATCGGCTTGCCGCCACCAGCTATTGACGAAAAACAACGCGCCGAAGTAGGCCAAATAGGCGAACAACAGCGGCGAACCATCTTGTGCGTAGAACTTAGCGCCGATTTTTTGCGTGCTGATCAGGTGACCCACCGACGGCGAATCGGGGAACTTGATCATCAAGGCATCGGCGGCCGCATAGGCAAAAACACCGACACCCAGACCCACGATCAGCATCACGACGCGCCGCAACGTGGCGTCGCCAGCGGTTCCTTCCCAGAATTTCGAAGCGATCAGGATCGACCACGAACCGAGCACGCTGGTCATGGTCAGCCAGGCGAACTGTTCTTTTTCGACGAAGTCGCCGCGCAACAGCACCACCACCACGCTCATCGCGGCGCCGACCGCCGCGGCCAACATCATCGAGCCGACCAATTCGGCGATTCGTTCGCGTCCAGATTTCACTACCAGCGCGGCCGAAGCCTCCTCGCGCCAGCGCCGCTTGGCTTTCCGCTTCCAATGTTTTTCCGACATCTTGCGCCAATCGATGGGTGCACCCGCACCACCCAAGGGGTGATACATCGTGGCCTGTGGCTCGGCCTGCGGTCGCGGCGGGGCACCTGGCGGTGGAGCTTGGGCGGCGCGATACTCGGCGCGCCCGGCCGGGCCAAAGCCAGCTTCGCGCGACGCGTTTTTAGCGTTGCCTCTCTGGCGCGCCTCGTGTTGCAGGACGACGGATCGCACGATGCGGTAGCCGACATAAAGGAGCAGGATGGGCGGTCCAACGCTAAAGATGAAATTCCAGGTTGGGGAGTTGGATATTGCCATGATGCCCAGCACGGCCAGTCCGATTTTGGTCGGCGTGTTGAAGCTGTCCCAATATTCGCGCGAGCTCCGCCAGCCGTCGCGAATCGCCCGCCAGATCGGTTCTTCCTCGGCCATCAAGAACTCTTTGGCGTGATCCGGCACCATCGAGGCAGCACCGGGCGGTTGGAGCGGCGGAGGAGGCATGTGCACTTCGTGCTCTACATGTTCGACCGGTGGCGAGTCGGCCGATCGCGTTTCGCTAATTGGCGGACGGTAGGCCATCGTGGCGCTCAGTGGCGGCAAGGCATTGAGCATTTCGCCGACGCTGGCAAAGCGCTGTCCGGGATCCTTGGCCAACGCGCGACCAATCACGTCGCGATACGCCGCGGGCACTTCGACCAGCGATGGCTGGGCCGTGAGATGCTTCATCAACACTTCGCCCACGCTTTCCCCTTCGAACGGCACGTGGCCGGTAAGGGCTTCATACAGAATGATGCCCAGCGCGTAGATATCGATTTCCTTGCCATAGCGACCGTTGGCCACTTCCGGAGCCATATAGTGGACGGTGCCGATGCTCTCAGTCTGACCGCTGCGGCGGCTGCACGAAATGAATTTCGACAAACCGTAATCACCGAGCTTCACCACGCCATCATCGCGAAAGATGTTGCCGGGCTTCAGATCGCGGTGCACGATGCCGTGATCGTGCAGATAACCAACGCCCGCGGCGATGCCTTGCATCCATTCGACCGCTTCTTCGGCTGGCAGGCCCTGAGGATGCCGGCGAATCACCTCTTCCAACGATTCGCCCGTGGCGTACTCCATCACGACCCAACTATTGTCCTGCTCGTCCAGTTTCACGTCGTAGAGCGCGATCAGGTTCGGGTGCTTCAAGTTCAAGCAGTGGGTTACACCGCGCAGCTCGATATCGAGATTGTGGCGGATCAGCTTGATTGCCACTTCCTTGCCGCCGTCGCTGACGGCAAAGTAAACTTCGCCGAATCCACCGCGCCCGATTCCGCGCTTGATGGTGTAGCCCGGCAGCGGTCGCGCGCCGTTGGCAAACGTGAACTTCAGCGGTCCGCCGCGAGGAGGGTCGCTACTGTCTTGTGTGGCGTGAGGGTCCATGGGTTCGTCAATCGGTTCTAACGTAAGGGCCGTGTTTTCCGTCCGCGAGAGCATCTTATACCTTCTCTTCTCTCCGGGGATTCTCTCCCGGCAACCTCACAAATGTGTTCGTCGTCGGCGACCAAACCTTGGGAATATTCGGCCGCAACTCACCGCCGGGGGGGCGGATTAGTTGTCGGGCGACCAAAGATCCCCCAAGGCAGTATTATGCCACGTCGCCGCGAGGCCCACAAAACTCAGATTTCCTCCAAGCTGAACGAAAATTGCTCGCCCACGACGTGCGAATGCAGCGTCAGGGGGCCCTGCTGGGCATAGCGTGTGCCATCGATCTCCAGAGGCGTGTTGCTGCGGCAGTACAATCCGCCGTGCTGCCTGTAGAGCACCACGTCGTGCGGCCAGTGCCGGCACACTACGTGATTGTTCGATCCTGGGCCGAGCACGCAGGTGTCGGCCATCAACACCACGGCCGCGGCCGAAGGCTGTGTGCGGTGGTTGCTCAAGAAATCGAGCCGTGCCGTGGCGCTCAGCGGATGCGGACGCGTAAACCTCATCTTCAGCGCACTGCCCAACTCGATCAAGCTGCCGTCCGTCAACCAACTGACCGCGTTGATTTTCTCGTGATTCAACCACGTGTCGCGCAAGGGTTCGATCGTGTAACCCTCTTCGTCGCGGCGAATCGTGGCGTGATGGCGCGACAAGTCTGCCAGCAGCGGCACTTCCACGGTGCCCTCGGGCACGGCCTGGCCCAGACGGATCTCGGAGCCCTGACAGACGAAGAAGCCACCGACCGCATCGACCCACAGCAACAAACGGGTTTTAGTGGCAATATTCTTCACGGCACCGATCCATTGTACGCAAGCCGTCGAGTCCGTTGATAGAGGCCGTTGGGAG
>JAYVCO010000124.1:0-5633 GCA_043749935.1 Planctomycetia bacterium | reverse complement strand
GCAGCTCTGCTGACCCGCTATCACTTGGCTTTTGAGACGGTCGATATCGACTCCGACCCCCAGTTGCAGGCCCGCTACAACGAGTGCGTGCCCGTCGTGGTCATCGACGGCAAGGAGCGATTTCGCGGGCGGGTCGATGAGTTGCTGTTGCGCCGTGTGATAGCGAAACTCAACGCGCCTTGAGCCGATTTTTCCTGGAGTCAGGCCAAGCAATTAGCACGGCTCTTGCTCGTCGAAGCATGCAGAAGGCGGTACAATGGTGCAGTTTTGTGAATGCAGATGTGTCAGCAACGTCGAGGGTACGAATGTCCGATTGTTTGGTCGTGGGAGGCGGGGTTGTCGGGCTGTCGCTGGCTTATGAGCTGGCGGGGCAGGGGGCGCGGGTGCGCGTCATCGATGCCGGGCAGCCGGGCAAGGAAGCTTCGTGGGCCGGCGCGGGCATTCTGCCACCGGCTTGTTCCTCCGCCGTCGACCCTTTGGAACAGCTCACCGCGCTGAGCAACCAGCTGCACGCCCAATGGACGGAGCAATTGCGGGCGGCCACGGGGCTCGACAACGGCTATCGTCGCTGCGGGGCGATCTATCTGGCGCGAACTGAAGCCGAGGCGTGCCAACTCGAAACCTTTGCGAGCATGGCCGCTTCGCGAGCAATTGCTGTCGAGAGTCTGAATTCACACGTACTCAACGAACTCGAGCCGGCGCTACAACCGACGGGCCCATTGGAAGCGGCGTACTCGGTGCCCGATGAATGCCAGATCCGAAATCCTCGACACCTCAAGGCCCTGTTGATCGCCGTCGCCCAGCGGGGAGTGGAAGTAACGAGCGGAGTCGCGGCCGACGATTTTGAGATTCGCGGCGGCCACGTTCGCACCGTTCACACCAACATCGGACCGCTCTCGGCCGACACAGTCTGCGTGACCACGGGGAGTTGGACGGGACCGCTCGCCAAACGACTCGGCCTGACGCTCTCGATCAAGCCGATTCGGGGACAGATGCTGCTACTTTCAACCGCTCGTCCAATCCTCGAACGAATCGTCAACGAGGGCAGCCGCTATCTGGTGCCTCGCGCCGACGGCCGGCTGCTAGTCGGATCGACCGAAGAAGACGTCGGTTTCGATCGCGGCACGACGGCCGGGGCCATTGGCGACCTGCTTCAATTCGCCCAAAGTCTCGTGGGACAATTGTCTAGCGCTCAAGTCGAGCGTTACTGGGCCGGGCTACGACCTTCGACGCCCGACGGCCTGCCGTATCTTGGTGCCATCCCAGGCTTGGACAACGCATTCATCGCCGCCGGCCACTTTCGCAGCGGCTTGCAATTGTCTACCGGTACGGCACTGGTGATAAGTCAATTAATTCGCGGCCAGCAGCCGTCGGTAGACCTCTCCACGTTCCGCGTCGATCGCGACAGCGTTGTTAATCACGACCAGTCATTGCCGCAGCCAGCAAAACCAAAACGGAACCGACACGAGTTGCCGCTGCACTAGCGGTGCACAACTCAAGTTCAATAGTCTTGTGAATGGACGCAACCCTATGGCTATCGATACGCCGGCACGCATCGCGATTCTGGGAGCCGGACCCATCGGCTTGGAAGCCGCCCTGTACGCTCGCTACTTGGGATACGAAGTCGACATATACGAACGAGGCCTGGCTGCCGAAAACGTGCTGCGCTGGGGGCACGTGCGCATGTTCAGCCCGTTCGAGATGAATCGCTCTTCGTTGGGCCTTGCCGCTCTCAAGGCCCAAGACCCAAGTTGGCAAGCTCCACCCGACGAGGCGTTGCTCACGGGTCGCGAGTTTGCCGAGCAATACTTGATCCCGCTGGCGCAGTCGGACCTGCTGGTCGACGGGCTGCACCTGCAAACCGAAGTACTTTCGATCGGGCGAGATGCTTTGCTCAAAGGAGAATTTGCGGGTGACGAGGCGCGCGAGGAACATGAGTTCCGGATTCTGGTGCGCGGGATCAGCCCGGACGATCACGGCCGCGAGCGTTTTGCGACGGCAGACGCTGTGATCGACACGACTGGCACCTACGGGAATCACAACTGGCTGGGGCAGAGTGGCATTCCCGCACTAGGCGAGTTGGCTGCCCAGGAGCACATCGAATATGGATTGCCCGACGTGCTGGGCGCCGAGCGCGATCATTACGCCAGCCGCAACATTTTGCTGGTGGGCTCCGGCGATTCGGCCGCGACGAACCTGGTAGCGCTGGCCGAATTGGCGGCCCAGGCTCGCGACACGTGGATCACCTGGATCGATCGCACCGAGTCGGACGAAAAGTCGCCCCAGCCGATTTCGTGCAACAAGGCCGACGGACTCAAAGAGCGAGAGCGGCTGGCCCGCAAGGCCAACGCACTGGCGGCCAACGACAGCAACCACATCAGCTATTTCAGCGGCACCACGGTCGAAGCGCTTTCCTGGCACGCGGATTTAGAACGGTTTTCGGTAAGGCTAATGGGAAAACATGCCGGCGAGTTGGAATTCGATCGGATCATCGCCAACGTCGGCTATCGACCAGACAGCTCGATCTATCGAGAGTTACACGTCAAAGAGTCTGCCGCCACCGGCGCGCCGCGAAACAAGTCGCTAGTCACAGCCGAACCGGACTTCTATGTTTTAGGCGCTAAGAGCTACGGTCGCGATTCGAGCTTCCTGATTTCAACCGGCCTGGAGCAAATCCGCGAGCTGTTTGCGATTCTAGGCGATCGAGCCGATTTGAACTTGTATGCCACGATGGCTGGGCTGGTCTGACAATCGGTTCTCGCGAAATCTACTAGAGCGATCAACGGCTATTTCGGCTGGCCGCCAACGCGCGCCTGTACTGCTCGTACGAGTAAACATCCAGCAGCGGCACACCGGAGAAGCTGCGCTCGAAGGCCGGCGTTTCGTGCTCGATCAACCAAAGATCCCAAGGTTGCAAGGCACTAGGGCGTCGTTGGATCACGTACCACCGATCTTGACCAAAACTTCCGGGCCGTTGATGCAGCAAACCCCATCGGTCAAGCAATACCAGATTGCTCCCAGGGGCAGCGCCAAACGCAATATTCTCGTCCTCGGCGGTATGCTCGGCCAGCCAAGTAAGCGCCGTTCTGTCGAGCGAGTCCCAATAGTACGTCGGCTCCATGCCCAGCGCCGTCGCACCGCTCACTCCGCCGATCAAGCGGTTGTAGTAGGACAGGCTGTGCGGAAAATAGCTGATGCAATCAAACGTCGCGGCCGTCAGCCCGATTGCCATGGCGACCCTGGCCCAACCTTGCGGCACGATTCTTTCGCTCGGCGGTTCGACGAGTGACTTGCGATACAAGCCGCGGCCTAGCCCCACGCCAATCAGCGCGGCGAAGAACGCGAAGCTCGGCAAGATCAACCGCTCCGCGTCGTGCGGCGGCGCGAAGGGCAGCGCTCGCGCGATAATCAGCGTCCCCCATTGAAACACGAGCAGCATGGCCGCCGGATCGCGTCGCCAATTGCGCAGCGAAGTGAAAATGCCCGCGGCGCCAAGAATCATCGGCACGGGCGAGACCGTGATCGCGGTCCACACCAGCGTGTTGTACCAAGGCAAAGGAAAGTCGAGGTTGTACATCCGCCCAAAGAATTGGGTGGAGATGTTAAGCGCGGGATGGTCGGCGCGGTGCAGGTTCAAGCTGAAAAAAGTCTGCAGCCCTGAGCGCGGATGATCCCAGAGCGGGGGGTTCAGGGCCAAAAAGACAGTCAGTGCAAGGGGCGCGCCGGCGAGCAAGGCCCGCAGGCCGCCACGACTGCGATAGAGAATCGTCCAAGCGAGAAAGGGCAGGGGAGCCAGCCAGCCAGTGAATTTCGCGGACAATGTAAGACCCAACGCCAAGGCGAAGGCCGGAATCCAGCGCCAATCGCGACACGCTGGCGCAAACGTCGCCCAGGCCAAGACCCAACAAGCCGTCAACGGACCATCGAGCGTCGCAAAGTGCGCGTGCGCAAAGACGCGCGGCATGGCCAACAGCGAGGCAACGGCCATGACCGAAACAGCCCACGACTGATATTCTCGCTGGAGCCGGTAGAACATGGCACCGACGGCCAGCGCGAACAACAAGATCGGCCCGAAGCGAGCCCGCGTGAGCGGATCGAACCACTCGGGCGACAACCAGGTGCCGGCGGCTATGACCAAACCAGCCAGCGGCGGATGTCCTTCACGCACGATCGTGTACGGCCATTTGGACAGCCAGCGAACCGCCTCGAGAAAAGTCGGCTGCCCTTGCGCGCCAGTCTCCTCGGCCAGCCGGGCCAGGCTCTCGGCGCGAACAATCGTGTCCCCCTCGTCCCACACGAGCGGCAACGGCCCGGATGTGGCCAAGAGCAGCGTCGCGGAGGCCAACGCCACCGCGCAGGCCCAGCAGAAGACTCGCGTTCGCGATGAGGTGTTCACGCTAGAAAGTGTAACATCCGCCACCCGGCTCCCGAATGTCTATTCGGGTGCGATCGTCACCAACTCGTTGCAGACGGCTTCGATCTGCGGCGCGTTGATGCGTCGTTGCTCTTCGGCAAAGCCAATCAGCAGGGCCAGATCGCAGAGCCGATTGATGCGGCGCGGGTTGCCGGAGGTCAATTGGTGCAAAGCCGTGAGCGCCTCGGACGTGAAGATCTCGTGCGTCGAACCGGCCGCGAGCAGACGGTGCGTGACGTAGCTAACCGTCTCCTCAAGAGTGAAGGTTCGCAACAGGCATTTGACGCCCAGCCGAGCTTCCAAACCAGGCATCCGCTGCAGAGCCGGCAAGAGTTGCGGCTGGCCGACCAGGAGCAGCGTCAGTGCGGGCTTGTCCCCCTCCTCGAAGTTCAAAAGCAGCCGCAAAGTCTCGAGCGCGCCCGAGTCGAGCAATACCTGAGCCTCGTCGATGGCAATGACCGCGTGGCAACCGCGCGCCGAGTTGTCGCGCAGGAAGTGCTGCAAACAGCGGACGGTCTCGTCGACGGGGGCCGTGGAGTTTGGGTTTGGCATCGCGCCAAGTTCGGCTGCCAGGTACGCCAACAGCTCGGGCACGGTCATCTGCGGAAACACCAGATGCACGAACGGGCTGAATCGTTCATCGAGTTGACGCTTGAGCGTGTTGACGAGCAGCGTCTTGCCCGAGCCGGAGGTGCCGGTCAACAGTGCCGCCCCGCGCTGGCTTTCGACGGCGTAGCGCAACTTGAGCAGAGCCCCTTGGTGAACTTCGCTCGGATAGTAGAACTGCGCGTCGATGCAATTCTCGAACGGCCGGGCATTCAACTGCCAATATGTCTTGTACATCCGAAACCTCTAACGGCTTAGCGGTGAGCGGCGAGTTTTCGACCCGCCGAGTTGGGTGTTCGGTCTTCGCGGACGACTTCCGCGGTGATTATGGGAGCGACGAAATTTTCGAGGATGCCGCCCAGCGGCACGCCAAGCCGGCGCAGATTTGCACAGACCTTGGCCAACTGCTCGCGCGTTGTCGTGCGCATGTCTTGAATCAGATAGGCCGCGTCCAGCCCGATCGAAGCGGCGAAGCTTGCAAAATCGGCTACGAGCGTGACATTCGCCAGCGGCATCGTGTCCAAAATCACCAGGTCATGGCGATCGCGCAGATCTCCAAAGCAGGTGGCCATCCGAGCGTTGCGGCACATTTGCGCCATGCGTGGCGTTTGGC
>JAYVCO010000123.1:0-2675 GCA_043749935.1 Planctomycetia bacterium | reverse complement strand
CGGAGAGCAACAAGCTAAAACCATTGCGATTGTGGTCGCGGCCCTTGCCATTTTGTGAGACCGGCAGCCGGCCAAATTCGCCCGTCCAAAGCACGACCGTGCTATCGAGCAGCCCGCGAGCTTTGAGATCGCGGATCAGCGCGGCCGAGGGGAGATCGGTCTTGCCCGCGATCTTCTCGATCTCGTTTTTGACGTCGCCGTGGCTATCCCAGGGATTGCCAGCGCCGCAAAACACTTGCACGAAGCGCACGCCACTTTCGACCAGCCGGCGTGCCATCAAGAGGCGCGCACCGTAACCGGCCGTGACCGGATTGTCGAGCCCGTAAAGCTTGCGAGTCGCGTCGGTCTCTTTGGAAATGTCCAGCACGTCGCCAGCCGCCAATTGCATTCGCGCGGCCAGTTCATAATTGCGAATCCGGGCGTCGAGGGCGCTCTCGCGAGGATAATCCTGCCGGTGCCGCTGGTTCATGCGGGCCAGGAATTCCAAATCGTCCCGTTGCGCGCCCTCGGGTGGCGGCGTGCTCGCGCGCAAGTTCAAAACCGGCGGACCTTGGGCGTTGAATTCCGTGCCGCGATAAACGGCCGGCAGCCAGCCATTTTGCCAGAGGGTCGAGCCCGTTCCCGGATAGCCTTCGGGATCGCGCAACACAATATAGCTCGGCAGATTCTGGTTCTCGCTGCCGAGCGCATAGCTGATCCAGGAGCCGAGCGTGGGACGGCCGGGAAACAGTTTGCCGCTGGTGAGCATCACCAGGCTTTCGGTGTGATTGTTGTGGCCGGTGTGCATCGACCGCACCAAACACAGATCGTCAGCCACGCCCGACAAGTGCGGCAGGGCTTCGGATATTTCCATTCCACACTGCCCGCGCGGCTCGAACTTGAAAGGACATGGCAGCAGTTTGTTCGATTCGCTGCCGGGCTGAAACATTTCAACTTTGTCGCGATGCACTTGCCCGGCCCGTTTGTTCAGCTCGGGCTTGGGATCGAACAACTCCATTTGGCTCGGTCCGCCGTTTTGCATCAGCATAATCACGGCTTTGGCGCGAGGCGCAAAATGAGCCGGTCTCGGCTGCAAGTCGAAGTTGGTGCGCGCGTCGGATTCCGCGCCAAGCAAACCTTCCGCATCCAGCAAACCGCCCAGTGCCAAAGCGCCAAAGCCGAGGGCCGAGGTTTGCAGCATCTCGCGGCGCGAAACTGATTGCGGTACAAAAGTCTTTGCCAGTTTTCCCATGACTCGGCCTCTAGCGGATGTACAAGAACTCGTTCGTGTTCAGTAGCATCTGGCACAAGTGGGCCAATGCCTTGTCGGCAGCCTCGGCCGGCGGCATCGGCGATTGTTGATACCGCTCGGCCTGACGATCGAGCAACTCGCTGGCCCAGGCGACTTCCGAGTCCACCGGCTCGCGTGCCAGCGCCACGCGAAACGCTGCCGCGATTTGATCTTTTCGCTCGCTCGCATCGCGGCGCACCCGTGCCGCAAACCCGGCGGCCTGTTCTTTGACGAAATCGTCGTTGAGCATGGTCAGCGATTGCGAAACCACGGCCGAGGGCGTGCGGCGCGTGCAATTGCTGGTCAACTCGGGTTGATCAAAAGCCTCCAACAGCGAAAGGTTGTAGCGCCTGCGTGCCAACAGATACATGCTGCGGCGGTTGGCAGATCGCGGCGCCGTCCCTTCTTTCTTGACCACCACTGTCCCGTCGGGTTTGCCCTCGATCATCGTCGGTGGGCCTCCCAACGTATCTTCCAGACTTCCGCTGGCCAGGAGGATCGCATCGCGAACGCTCTCCGATTCCATTTGCCGTAGCCGCATTCTCCATAAAAGGTCGTTGCCGGGATCCACAAGCTGAGGATCTGCGGTCAGATCGTCGTCGTCTGGCCCCTTTGGCTGCTGATTCGTTGAGGGTCGATGAGATGCCTGGCGGTAGGCGGCCGACATCATGATCGTTTTCACTAGCGGTTTGACGCGCCAGCCGTTGGATTGAAATTCGAGCGCGAGCCAATCGAGAAGTTCGGGATGCGTCGGCCGAGCGCCCGAATGTCCAAAATTATCGCTCGTAGCCACGATGCCCTGCCCGAACAAATACTGCCACACACGATTCACGTAGACCCGTGCCACGAGTCCACCAGCTGCTGAATTGCGATCGGTCAGCCAGCGGGCAAAAGCCAATCGTCGTCCACTGGCATGTTCATTAACCGGTGGACACTCGGCGCGCGATTGCGATTCGCCTTCCGCCAGAACATGCAAGAAGCCGGCCGGAACTTCAGGCCCAGGCCGATCGAGATTGCCGCGCCTCAATAGATAGGTGGCTGGTGGCGGCCCTACATCGTAGACGGCTTGAATCGTCCCCCAACTCCGGCGGCCGACATTGAACGTGGCAATTTCCTTTTCCAAACCGTCCAGGGTGGTCTTGTCCACCGAAGTCAGCGCCGTGCCGATTTCCTCCGCCGATACTTTCAAGGCGGCTTCGAATTTTCCGGCCAGATACTTTTGCACTTCGGTGCGCTTGGCCGCCGCAATCTGCACCGCCGCCTTCGTATCGGCGCGAATCGGCTCAGAGATTGTTGCTAGCTTGGCCTCGAGTAGCCGGTCTTCGTAAGGTTTTTTGATCGCGACAATCTTCGCTTTTCGTTCGCCCACTTGCTTGTCAATTTCAGCATTGACGGCATCGGCCCG
>JAYVCO010000122.1:0-10272 GCA_043749935.1 Planctomycetia bacterium | reverse complement strand
GCAAACTATTAGTAGCATTGAGGTTCAAAAATCAATAGGATTTTGTTTGTCGTCTACCAGGCTCAAAAAGAGTTGCCGTCATTCAGTTGATTTTCAAGATTCGCCGCCCCCAAAGCTCGCCCGTCTAATGCCAATCCAAGGTGCAGTCAAGGGGCAGTGGGGGTAAAATGACTACTTGGTCTCGAAACCGCTCTATGTGATATGACGTTGGTGTATGTCGACCATTCCGCAAGCCCTGCAAATCGCGGTACGTCATCACCAGGCAGGTCAGCTAGCTCAGGCGGAACAAATCTATCGTCAGATCTTGCAGGCAGAACCTCGGCACGCGCAAGCGATGCATCTTTCGGGAGTCGTCGCTCACCAATCCGGAAGGCCAGAAGCGGCTATTGAATTGATTTCCGCGGCCATCGGCATCGATGCTCAGCAGGCCGTCTTTCACACTAATCTGGGCGAAGCCTATCGAGCGTGCGGCAAGTATGAGCAAGCAAGAACATGTTATCAGCAAGCCATCCGCCTGCAGCCTCAATTGGCGCAGCCTTATTTCAATCTGGCACTCACGCATCAAGCTCAGGGACAAATCGAAGCTGCACGACAATGCGCCGAGCATGCTATTTTTCTAAAGCCGGATTACAGCGAAGCGCATAATTTGCTGGGCAACGTTTTGCGCGGCCTCGCCGATCGAGCATCCGCCGAAGCTTGCTACGAGCGTGCGCTCGCCTGCAATCCGAACAACGTCGAGGCCTTGCTGAATCAGACTAGCCTGCTAGTCGAACAATCGCAGTTTGACCGTGCGACCGACTACTTGCAACGGGCACTGTTGCTGAGACCCAATTCTCCCGAACTGCATCGGCACTTCGGCAATCTCAAAGCTAGCCAGCAAGACTGGCCGGCGGCAGTCACCTGGTACGAAGGATCGCTACGATTGGATCCAAACGCGGCTGAGACGGAGTTTCGCCTTGGTGTCGGACTCAGGGCGCAAGGACTCGTCGATGCGGCAATACCACATTTTCGACGTGCGTCGCAGCTTCAGCCGAACAACGCCGAAGCGCACTTCAACCTTGCAATTTCCCTAGTGAGTGTCGGGCTCAATGACGAAGCACTCACGGTATACGAACAAACTCTGCGAGCCGATCCATCCCATCGGCAAGCCATTCTCAACCTGGCGGCGATCCTGCAAGAACGCGGAAAATACCGGGAATTATTGCCATATTACGACCGGGCATTGCTGCTCACGCCCGACGACCCTGCGGTGCGCTTCAATCGTTCGCTGGTGCTACTGAAGCTGGGAGATTTCGAACGCGGCTGGGTGGATTATGAATCGCGGTTGAATCTGCCCGGCTATCGCATTCACAGCCGCAGTCAACCCTTGTGGGACGGGTCTGATTTGGGTGACCGGCGACTGTTGATTCACGAAGAACAAGGGCTCGGCGACACGTTGCAATTCATCCGTTATTTGCGACTGGTCGAACAACGAAACATCCAGCCGATCGTCCTGGTGCAGCCCCAATTGGTGCCGCTGCTCAAACAGTCGGGCTATTCCGGACTGGTCGCCGGTGGAGAACGCCTTCCGCCGTTCGATTGCCAAATCCCGCTCATGAGCTTGCCACGTTTTTTTGGCACGACCTTGGCCAACATTCCGGCAGACGTTCCATACGTGCGTGCCAGCCCGGAGCTCGTCGACTTATGGCACCAACGGTTACAGGGAATCAACGGGTTCAAAGTCGGCATCCATTGGCAAGGCAAGCCGACCTACATTGGTGACGCCCACCGCTCCATTCCGCTCACGGCCTTCGAACCGCTCGCCCATGTCCCAAATGTAAAGTTGATTAGCCTGCAAAAAGGCGCTGGCCAGGAGCAATTAGCCAAACTCGAAGGCCGATTCTCGGTCATCGATCTGGGAGAGGAAGTCGATCGAACCGGCGGTGCCTTCATGGACACCGCGGCCATCATGAAAAACCTGGACCTCGTGATTACGTCCGATACGGCCACCATTCACCTGGCTGGCGCCTTGGGCGTGCCAGTATGGGTTGCACTGGCTGCACGCTCCGATTGGCGCTTTCTCGCCGACCGCGACGACAATCCCTGGTATCCGACGATGCGGCTTTTTCGGCAGCCAACCCTGGGAGATTGGCCGAGCGTTTTCGAGCGAATGGCCGCCGAGCTGAAGCGAGAATCTCAAGCCCGCGCCGCTACGGCACCGCTATAGACTCACGAATATTGCAACAGCCAACAGCCGCAAGGACTACTACGGAAGCACGCGCACGCGGATGTCCTTGAAATCGAGCCGGGTCCCGTGGTTTTGCAAGCCGATGTGGCCCGAGGTGCGCTTGATTCCTGGATGCTCGGCCTCCGCGTCTTTGTGCGCGTCCAGATTCGCATCGACAATCTGCGTGCCGTTCAGGCTGACTTTCACGCTTCGCCCGTTGCAGGAAATATGCATCTTTTGCCACTCTCCTGCCTTCTTGCTCACGCGAGTAGCCGGGGCCGCGATGCCGTAGAGACTGCCGCAATATTGAAACGGCTGCAGCTTGGCATATTCGGGGGAAGCGTCATCGAGAATCTGAATCTCCATCCCGTCGAAGGCGGGGTTTCCTGTATGGGGCGCCCGCAGAAACACTCCGCTATTCCCGCCGGGAGGAACGCGGAACTGCAACTCGACTTCGAAATTCGAAAATTCGTCCGTCGTCGAAAGCCAGCCACCGCCACCACCACTGCAATAGAGCAGGCCATCCTCCACCTTCCAACTTGCCATCGGACCATCGATGGCATTCCAGCCAGTGAGGTCTTTACCGCTAAAAAGACTCCGCCAATCCTCGGCCTGGACGACTCCGGCGACAAACCCTACTCCCAAAAAAACGGTCAGCCCAAATCGAACGGCACGATGCATCTTGAAGATCTCCTGGAAACATCAAACCCCTGTTTAGATCAGCCGCCGCAAAAGCCAGCAACAACTCGCCTCAGTCGGGTTGACTTGAATGTAATTCACAGATGGCAACATTGCCAAAACATTCGTCGATTTCCACACGAATCGTTTCTGGCCGGCGGCCGACGCGCGCGTGCAGATCCGCCGCCAGCCGAGTCGCGACGTAACGGGCCAGCAATTCGGACGTAGTATTAGGCACGTCCAATAGTACACAGTCGCAGCGAGGAAAAACCCAACGACGATCGCGAAAAGTGACCTCTACTTCTTGCTCGTTGGCCACGACGCGAATCAGCGGGTGCCGCGTGGGTAGGAGCATGTGATGGTCGAGCTCGTCGACGATAGCCCTGAGCGTGTCCCGCAGCGCGATGAAATCGACGACATAGTGATTCTCGTCCAAGGGGCCACCCACTTCAGCCGTCACGCGATAGTTGTGCCCGTGCAATCGTTCGCACACGTCGCCATCGTAGGTGATGAAATGACCGGCGCTGAAAACCAGATAGTCTTTGGAAATGCGAACGTGAAAACGATCGGGCACGGTACGGGTCCTTCCAGCGGGTAGCTACGAATCTGGTTGCTGGGATGCGGAAAACTCGCGCGCGTTAGCGCGCGAGGCGAAACGGTGGCTTGATTATGCCATCGCGCAGCGCGACAAACAAACCGGCGGCAATTAGATCGGCCGTGGTGCCAGGATTACGCCGATGACCATCCGAGCGGAGCCAAAAATCGAGATCCGCCATGCCACGTTCATAATCTTCATCGCCCGGGCGGCCCGAGGACAATATCGCGCCCGCCCTGGCCGCTGCCTGTTGGGCAACCGGCACGCCACACCGCCGGGCAATCAGGCTGTCTGGGAATTCGGCCATCAGTTGCAGATGAAGGCGCACGATGCAATCTGGCAACGAGTGTCCCTCGTCGAGAGATTCCCTCAGCCAGGGCACAACCACATTCAATACATGGTGAAAGTTCTCCGCATATTGGCGAGCCACCATGTCGCGATCGGCCGCCAAACGCATCGCGGCCACCAGGTTTGGTGGCGGAGCGGCCGCTACATCCGCCGTTTCCACGCGTCCCAATCCGCCGGGCTTGGCGCGACGAATGGCCGCGTATACATCGCTGGCATCTTGTGGCGTAAGTTGTGCAAGGACCTGGGCAACCCCGCTCTCAAGCCGGGCGCCCGGTGGCACTTTAGCCAACGGGGCAAAGAGCAGAATTGTACCCAGATTCGTGTTGGTGGCGACGGCCGCCTGAGTTGCCTCGACCGCGGCGAGCACCGTTTGGCCCAGTGAACGCTCGACTGCCAAATTGAATATCGGGCCGATCACCGTGGCAGCGATAATGAAATCGGGATAGCTGGCGTCCTCGAAATCCGAGCCCCGATGTACATTGCCTGGCTTGGCAGCGGTCGCCTCCATGATGCAAGCCAGCGTGGCGCATTGGCCGACCGACAAACCTGGTGCGACGGGTTTTTCGTTTGGCAACGCGCTCATCAAGACACAAGACCTATTTGGCGGCCAGCGTAAGTGGATGCTTGGCTAGGAACTGCTCAAGGATCGGCACGATCCGTTCGTATGCATCCTCGACAACGTAGTGACCGGCGTCCGCCAACCGATGGGTTTCGGCGGTCGGAAAGATCGTCAGGAATTGCTCAAGGAATTCGGGCGTGAAGCACCAATCGCGCATGCCCCAGATGAAGAGCCAGGGGCGATCGCGAAGCAGCGGCAGCCGCCGTTCGATGCCGGCCAACGTCGCATAGCTGTGATGCCGCGGCGACATGGGGATATCGGCCACGAAGCGATAAATCGCCTCGCGGTGCTGCCAACTATCGTACGGGGCAAGTAGCCCGGCGCGGACCGGCGCGGTCATCCGGTCGTGTTTCGTCACCGCCATCCGCAGCGCCGCACGCGCAAAACCGTTAAGTCCCTGGACCAACAACCGGCCCACGACGGGCGTTCGGCAAGCGCGGATTCGCCAAGGCATGCGCGAGGACGGAAAGGCCGCGGTGTTGAACAGCACGAAACGGGCAAACCGCTGCTGCCGCTCGAGTGCCGCTCCCAAGCCAATGGCGCCGCCCCAATCGTGAGCCAGCAGCGTCACGTCTTGCAAGTCAAGCCGATCGGTGAACTGAGCAAGATTGTCAATATGTTGGGTAAGCCGATAAGCATAATCCCGCGGCTTGTCGCTCAACCCACAACCGATGTGATCCACCGCGATCACGCGGTACTTAGCTGACAAACTCCGAATCAATTCCCGCCAATAGAACGACCAGGTTGGGTTGCCATGGACTAGCAACAGCACTTCGCCCTGCCCCTCGTCGACATAGTGATAGCGAGACCCGCCGAGCGTGATGGCTCGCGATTCGAAAGGGTACAGCGATCGCCAGTCAAGGGCCAAGAGTGTCCGCAACGTTGAACGAGATGGGCAGGGTTAAGCGTCGACGAGGAGCGAGCATCCAATATACTCGCCGAAACGCGAACTGGGCTAGCGGCTGGCGGCGGGGAATTGCCGCTCGGACATGCGTCTGATGCAGGCATTACTTTCAGGTGCGGTCGATCACTCCGGTGGCAATTCGGCCGAGATACCACCGTTTCGCGTTCCTAAGTTATTCCACACGGTCGCGTCGATACCATCTTCGATAAAGTGCGTCGAGCCGTCCGCCATGGCCATAAGTATGCCATTCGGATGAGGACCGCTCGCACCCGCGGTTGTCGTTCCGCCCATGGCGGCAGCGACTTGATTGCAATTGAAATCGTAAGTCGGTGGCGGCACCGGGAACGGAGCACAGGAGACCACGAGATCGGGCGTCTGCTTTTGATTAGGAGGCTGCGCGGTCGTCATCGCGATTCCACCCATTCCGCCGAATGTCCAGGTCCCTCGAATGTCAAGCGCGTTCTCGTAGGCGTTTATTTCCGTGACCAAAACCGTTTTCGACAAGCCGTCGGCGATCATGGCTGCTTTCGTGCCCAGTCGCGATCCCATTTTCCAAGTGCCTTGCATCGAGGCATGTTTTCCCATGTTTTGGATAATCGGAGCGCCCTTGGCCCCGCGAACGTCGACAACGTCGAACACGCCGGCCGTGGCTTGTGATTGATACGAAAGATACGTCGCGCTGCCGAAGTTGCCAGCGTAGCTGCCTTTGGACAAATTCGTCAGCCCCACCGGAGGCATCACCATCGCACCCTGCGTGCTTCCGAAATAATTTTCCACATAGATCGGCTGGGCACTGGGACAGAGAAATGACGGAGGGGGGGCGACGTTGGTCGTGCAGTCTTCACAAAAATTGTAAGAGGTTTGCATGCACGCTTTGAAAATGTCGAATTGGTTCTGTTCTTCCATGTAGGGCATGATGGCTACCGTCCAGCCCGGCCCCTGACACACTGCTCCGTCGCTTGATCCGCCAGTGATTCCAAAATTTGCAGGAAGGACGCAATTGGGCAACCCGGGTGGAAATGCGCCGTAGGTTTCGTCGTGCTGCGCCGCCGCCATGGCGATTTGGTGTAAATTATTATTACAACCGCTCCGCCGGGCCGACTCTCGGGCCATCTGCACGGCCGGAATCAGCAACGCCACCAGGCCGCCGATGATGGCGATCACGACCAAGAGTTCGACCAGTGTAAATGCGCTAGGGTTTCGAGCGAATCGCGGACTCATGTTCCTGCCTCGAATGAGCAAATGGAGACTGCCGCGAAATGAGCGGAAGTGATTAGCCTAACATTCTTTGTAACGCCAAGAACCGCGCGAGTCAATGAAAAACGCACACCCACGACTCGCTCCCTCGAAACTATCGACTGAATGACTTCGCGCGCCGGCACTTTAGCGATGTTTTTGAAGCCGATTTTATCGCGGACGACTTACAAGAAGCCGGTCCTTTGTCCAGAACTTGATAGCTTAGGCGTTTATTTCGACAACTCCGATTTTCCGGCCGCTGGGTGCTGGTGGTTCTGGTCCAAACCCCTACTATTTATAGCTCGCCTGCCAGGCAGCCGCACTCTTGGGGTAAAATTGAAGGGCGCTTCCGCACAACCGAGGTCGACGTGATCGAACAGTCTTTCCAATCCGAGCATTTCATCAACCGCGAACTGAGCTGGCTGGAGTTCAATGCGCGCGTGTTGGAAGAGGCGGAAGACACGTCCAACCCGCTGTTGGAACGGGTGAAGTTCCTGTCGATCTTCAGTTCGAACTTGGATGAGTTTTTCATGGTTCGCGTGGCGGGCCTCCGCGAACAGGCTTTTGGAGATGGCGCCCCGCAGGACTACACGCCCGACGGACTGCGCGCCATTACTCAACTGCAACGCGTGGCCAAGCGGACTCAGGAGCTTGTCGCGGCCGAATATCGCTGCTGGAATGAATCGGTGCTCCCGCAATTGATGCAAGAAGGCGTCCGCCTGTTGTCGTATCACGAGCTCGACGGTCCGCAACGAGAATCTCTCGACCACTTTTTCCGGACGCGCGCGTTCCCGATCCTCACTCCGATGGCTATCGATCCCAGCCATCCCAGTCCGCACTTTCACAATCGACAACTATACCTGGCCGCCATGCTCGAGCGCCACCACGGCCTGGGCCCGAGGCAGTTGTTCGCGGTTGTACAATTGCCACAAATTCTGCCGCGGTTTGTCCCGTTGGGGACGTCGGAGGAAACCAACTTCATCCTGCTCGAACAGGCGGTTGCGGCGCGGCTTCCCGAATTGTTCGGGGGTTTTGAGATCTTGCACTGGACGACTTTTCGTATTACGCGCGACAGCGATATCGAGCTGTTGGAACAAGAGTCGGACGACATGCTGCGGCTGATCGAAGAACGGCTCAAAGCGAGGCAACGGGGCGATGCCGTGCGGCTAGAGGTGGCGACGGGAGCCGATAAAGAGCTCGTGCAAAAGATCATTGACGAAGAATCGTTGCGCGACTCCCTCGACCACGCCGTGGATCCTTACAGCGAAGTCTATCGCGTTCCTGGCCCGCTAGACTTGACCGGGCTGATGGAACTGACCGAGATTCCGAACCGCGACTTTCTGCGTGCCACGCCGTTTTCTCCCCAGGTGCCACGCGGCCTGCGATCGCGGCGGGGCGAAGAATTGTTCGCGGCCATTGCCGAGCGCGATGTCCTATTGCACCATCCCTTCGATTCCTTTGATCCGGTGGTCGAATTCGTGTCCGGCGCCGCCAAAGACCCGAAAGTGCTGGCCATCAAGCAGACGTTGTATCGCATCAGCGGAGACTCACCCATCACACGCGCTCTGATGCAAGCAGCGGAAAACGGCAAGCACGTGACGGCCCTGGTCGAGCTCAAGGCGCGCTTCGACGAAGAGCGAAACGTCGGCTGGGCTCGGCAAATGGAGCGTTCGGGCGTGCACGTCGTGTTTGGGTTTCTGGATCTCAAGACCCATTGCAAGCTCTCGCTCGTGGTGCGTCAAGAAGGCAACACGCTGCGACGATACGTCCACTTGGGAACGGGCAATTACAACCAGACCACGGCGCTCGTCTATACCGACTTCGGATTTTTCACCGCCGACGAAGACATTGGCGAAGACGCTTCGGCACTTTTCAACCTGCTCACCGGCTACTCGCAAGGACACCCCTGGCGAAAACTGGTCGTCGCGCCAGAGCACTTGCACCGCCGCACGATCGAATTGATCGAAGAGCAAACCATGCGCGCCGCGGCAGGCCAGCCGTCGCGCATCTTCGCCAAGCTGAACGCGTTGGTGGACTTTCGTGTGATCGAGGCCCTATACCGCGCGAGCCAGGCGGGAGTGCCCATCGAAATGATCGTGCGCGGAATTTCCTGTTTGCGTCCTGGACTGCCGGGGATTTCCGAAAATATCCGCGTCACGAGCATCGTCGACAGGTTCCTGGAACATAGCCGGTTGTTTGCATTTGGTCCCGACGACGAGGCGAAAGTGTTTCTGTCGAGTGCCGATTGGATGCCGCGCAATTTCCACCGCCGCGTCGAAGTAATGTTTCCCGTTGAAGCTCCCGACTTGAAACGGCGGATTCTCAAGGAAGTGATTCCCACGTACCTGCGCGACAATACCCGATCTCGCATATTGCGGCCGGACGGAAACTATGCTCTCGTCCATCCGGCGGAGGGCGAAGCTCCGCATCGAGCCCAGGAAGAATTCTTGACGCTACGCGGTTCGGTGGCGGAAGCACTCCCTTCGGGAAACGGCGCGGAAAACGGTGACGGCGTTCCACACGGAATCGCACGCACGCCCGACACGACCGGCCAATAGCCGCGCGAACGAGCCGCTCGCCGTCACTCAGTTCGATCGATGGCGGCGCTCAAGATTTCCGGAAAGCTGTCCAGCGCGCGTAAGTCGTCGACCACCCGCGGGTGGGCAAAGATTCGCACGCGTTTGACATAATCGTCGAACTGGGTTTTCGCTAGCGTTCGCACCACGGGCGACACTTCGCCCAGCGGGCGGTAACGATTTTCCTTGGGAAAGTAGACGTCGATGTTGAACTCCACTTCTCGCTCGACGGGCGGGGCATCGAACAGAATCTCGTGAGGCGCGATGATTCGACCTAGTGCCGTGCTGGCCAGTTGCGCAAACTGCTGAGCGCAAGCGATCAGCCATGGATAGGGACGCCGCGCGAGCCGCTGATAAACTTGCGGCTCCTCGAAAAAACTATATTGGGCCAACCGCTTATATAGCCTGCGCTGCGGCCCAAACAGGCCTTCGAGCAATTCGTTGGCGGCCCCCGGACCGGCCGAACTTTGCAAGGTCGCGATCATCGGCCCTTCGGTCATCCGAAACAGCGCGTCGAGATCGATCATGCCGTGCAGCAAGTAAAACGCTCGTTGCAACATAGCCGTCGCGGCACGCACGCCGTGGTGCCAATAGACCTCACTGAACATGACATACCGCGCGAAGACCATCATTTCCGCCGCGGTCTTGCCTTTTTCCGTAATCGCCAAACCATCGCCTTGCGCATTCAGGCACAAACTGCCAATCAAGCGCCGCTCGTCGAAGTTCCGGCCATAGGGCACGCCTGCGTGCAAGCTGTCGCGGGCCAGGTAGTCCATCTTATCGATGTCGATCGGGCCAGAGAGCATGCTGGCCAAGAGTCGTGTCTTCGCGTCGCGCGGTTTTCCAGAGAGCAACGCCAGCAGGTCGCGTGGGGCAATGGCCCAATCGTCGCGCAGTGCATCGGCAATCTCGCCCTCGAGCAGAAAGCTGTTGGCAAACAGCTCGTGCTGCGGCACGCTGGGCAGGCGCATGTCTTCAATCGGGTGGCAAAACGGCCAATGCCCCAGGTCGTGCAGCAAGGCGCTGACGAGAAACAACTCGGCATCGGCCGGCGAAATGATGGCCGCGAATCTCTTGTCGTACGACAACTGCCGCAGGAACAGCAGTGCA
>JAYVCO010000121.1:0-6608 GCA_043749935.1 Planctomycetia bacterium | reverse complement strand
GGGCCAACCACAGGTAGTTGAAATTGCGATCTCGCCAACCGGTCTCATCCGCCCGCTCGCCGGCCGCCTCGAGCTGTTGGCGCAGTGCCGTGCAGCAGGACTCGAACCTTCCAAGGTATTCCGCTACTTTGCGATCGCTCAACTGGCTTCGCCAATAGTGATTGCGATCGTGCGAGCGATAAAACCCCTGAGACTCCAAGATGCGACCCATCCGACCAAAGAGCGGGGCCAATGCGTGTAAGTAGACGTCGGCACCGTGGTCAAACTCGCACGCCGGCATGGGCAATACGCGGTCAAGAAACTCTCGACGCCACGCGTTGCCGCTGGTCGGCGGCAATGTGCGGCTATCGTAGTAGGGTCCATCGCGAAGCACCGTCTCGCGAAGGTCTCCTTCGGGCATCTGACCACTTGGGAACAGCGCTCCGGTAGGTGCGCCGCGATGATCAACGACCGTCAGCGGCCAATGAACTTTCACTATGCCAGGATCATCGAGCACGAGCGTCGCTTGTCGCACTGCATCAGGACGAAGTCCGTCATCCGCATCGAGGAAGCACACGATCTCTCCACGGCTTGCGGCAAAGCCCGAATTGAATGCCGCGCCCTGACCGCCGTTGCTCTGCAATACCGGGATGATCTTATTTCCATACCCGGAGATGATGTCACGCGAGTCGTCCGTAGACCCGTCGTCGACGACAAGGACTTCCACGTGGGGGTATGTTTGGTTCAATGCGCTATCAATGGCTTCGCGCAGATAGAGGCCGTAGTTGTAGTTGTTGATGATAACGCTAACGCGACGGGGACTGCGCATGATGGTTCTCTTAGCCGGCGACCAGCGCTCCGAGGGTCGACATCAGACTTTCGCCGATTTTTTGCCAGTCGTACGCGAGACTTGCCTGGCGTGCATTGCATTCGAGTTGGCGCCGCATTGGCTCATCGGTCGCCACTGCAATCACAGCGTTGGCAAACGCTTGCGCGGAATCGGCGACGACCAGGTCTTGGGGCGTACGGAAGTCCAAACCTTCGCAGCCGAGCGATGTGCTGACGATCGCCTTGCCGCTGGCCGCAGCCTCAAGCACCTTCAAACGCGTTCCGCCGCCGCTCATGATCGGCACGACAACAACTTCCGCAGCGGCCAGGTAGGGCCGCATGTCCGCCACGGGACCGCGAACAATGATCCTCTCGCTGGCAAGCGATTTTACTTGCGGTACGGAGCTCGCCCCAACAATATGAAACTTGATATCCGGCAATGCTTCGCTAACACGCGGCAAAATGTTGCGGGCAAAGTGCTGAACCGCCTCAATGTTGGGTGGATAATTCATCATGCCCGTAAATACGATCGTCGGATCGCCGTTGTGTGGTCGGTGCGCCGGCCGGAAATAGCGAGTATCGACGCCATTGGGAACGACGGCAACTCTTTCCACCTGTAGCAGGGTCTGGGCGGCAACCGCTTCAGGCTCAGAGCACGTCAGGCATAGCGCACACTGCTGAGCCATCTTCCGCTCGAAGCGAAGCGTTCGCTCTAATTCGCGCCGAGCGCGGATGAGATCGCCGCCGACTTTGTTTGCGGTGGCACGCATTTCCATTTGGCTATGCACGTCCATGAAGTCGAGGATCTTGGCGCACTCCTGCGTAAAGAGGGGCAAGAAGCGGGCCATGTCGGTTCCTTCGAAAACGATCAGATCGAATCCTTCTTGGGCTAAATGTTGCAATTCCTCCTCCATCCGCGGTGACTCATAGAAGCTGACGAACCAAGGCTCGTGCCCATCGTCGGCCAAAATCTCGGTGGCGCTGGCGGCGGCGAGTTCATCGGTGTCTGTCATCTGCCGATAGAGCCGCGGCCAGCACCACGGTACCCCGACTACGCGGACGCTTTGTGCGGCCCTGTCGACCTCGCGTTGGTCCCATGATTCAAACGCGAAGCCGACCAATGTCACGTCATGCACCACCGCCAAAGCGCGCGCCAAATGGTAAGTACGCAACTGCCCGCCGCCGAGTGGCGGAAACGGAATCGACGAGCTAACAATAAGGATCTTCATGGGTCAATCGGAAGTAATCCTGGCGATTTATCGCAACGCGCGCCGGGCGCCTCGATCGCGGTTGTCCGGTGGCTCTCAGCAAGTAGTTTGTCGCGAGAATAGAGCCCCCAAGTTCGCACCGATTCATAGCGAGTTGCGAACCGGCGTTTGAATGCCTCATCGCCAATGCCGAAATCAAAGACTGTCGCCCGCTCCTCCGTCGCTAATAGCAGCAACTCTCTTAGCAGGACTTCGCCCGGAGAGCGACGCGCCATCTCGATTTCGAAACTCGGTTTATACCAAAGGAACGCACCCGCGTAATGGAAACCAAAGTGGAAAGCAATCGGTACATCATTCCAAAGGATTCGGGTGAATCTCAACCAACCTTCGTCACTTGCCGCCGTAGTGAGGGTCTCATAAAAGGCTCGTTGGCTTGGGTCGAGGAAAAGACTGGGGTACGGCGTACCGCGCCACCGGGTCACGTGCTGGTCGAAGAATTCATCCAGTTGTGGAAGAATCTCGGAATGCTGGGAACTATGAATTACATCGATTCGACCTTCGCGACGGAAATGCCGATCGTGCCGTACAAGGCTCGATTTGTTGCCGGCAGATGCGAAGCCATCCTCCGCCGCATCCAGCACGGGCGCGATGATTTCTCCCTCGTCGAATAATAGCAGGTCCAACTTCGCGGCTACTTGCGAGAGCTGGGGGCCTAAGCGAGAGGAGTCGGGAACCATATACAGCACGAACCCGATGAAGTCGGCGACACTTTGCCGCGCGGCGTCGAACAGCGCGGCAAGCACAGCCAGATCGCTCACGTCACCGACGAATCCCAGGTAATCGGATCCGCCCGATCCGACGAAATAGATCATTCCCGAATCGTAAAAAAAAGGTGCTACGGCCACGATGCGCCCTTGGCGAAGCGCTGCGGCCAATAACAACTCGCCGCGGCCAAAGGACTCCCACCAAGCCCGTTGCCACTGGTAAGTCATGAACACCGCGTTGTTCGATCCGTCGCGCAGCAGGCAGTTCCATTCCCGCGCCGCGAGTGGCACTTGCTCGAAGCGATTGAACACTTGCACGGAAATCTCGCTCACGGCGATGCCCCGCCTTTCTTCACCAGCCGAGCAGGATTCCCGGCCACGACGGCCAGCGGAGGCACTTCGGTGTCTACCACGCAGCCCGCCCCCACGATCGCTCCCGCTCCGATACGCGCGCCGGACAATAATATGGCACGGGCGCCGATCCAGGCGCCCTCTCCAATCGAGATACACGTGTCGGCCGACCTGTGGCGCGATTTGCCGGTGGCCGTGGGAGGACAGGCGACGAAATCGTCGGCTATCGTCACCTCATGGGCAATGAAGACGTAATCCGCGATCGACACTCGTCCATTCGTGGCGATGACAGCCCCCACGAGTGTGCAGTAATCCCCAATAGTGACCTCGCCAAAAGCCCCCAAATCAAAGAACGTGCCGTTGTAGATACCGGTATCGCGACCGATCCACACGCCGCACGGTCGTTCGCTGCGGTAATGCAGAAACGCGAACGAGCTATAGAGCCAACTCCCCGTACCCATCTTGACATTGTCGGGCAGAGGATTGGGGAACCAGTCGTGTGCCAACCGGCGAGACAAGGCCATTGTTAGCGCACCTCCCAGGCTTGAGGCTGCGCTGGATTTCCGAAAACACTGCAACCATCTGGCACGTCGGCCGTCACCACGGCTCCGGGGCCAATTCGGGCTCCGGCGCCAATCCGAACACCTTTTAGAATGATTGCTCCGATGCCGACCCAGACATCATCGCCGAGGACCACGGGGCGGCTGATAAGGCGAGGACGCTGTGACCGATCACCGCGCGGCGAATTGGCAATCGCGTCCTGCTTGCGTAGGTTCGGATCGGTAGGATGAAAATCGGAATCGGCGATCGTGACATTGTAGGAGACAATCACTCGCCGCCCTAGGACGATCCGCTCGGCACACATGAAGACCGCACCCACCAGGACACAGTCGTCGCCGATCTCGATTGATCCGGTCGGTTCGATATTGAATGTGGTCCAAGTGTAGACACGCACCCGATCGCCCAGCACGAGTCCGGGGCTTTGTTGGCTACGAAAGCGGTCGAAACTGTCGCGGCGCTCGAAGTAGCAATTCTCTCCGATGCGGATATTCGCCGGAAGTTCTTCATAAGGCCAATTGCCGGTGATGTTGTCGATGTCCATCGCGTTATCCTACTTGCGCGCGATTAAGCAGACTTCCAAGCACGACCGATGCTTCGAAATACGTTGTGGCCAATTCTCGCGCGCGGGCTTGGTGAAACTCGTAATTGGCTTCGACGTTGGCCAGTGCCGCGGCCGCTTCCTCCAATGTCGAAAAAACGAACAAGCCTTCGCC
Organism: Planctomycetia bacterium; assembly: GCA_043749935.1. Classification (GTDB taxonomy): domain Bacteria; phylum Planctomycetota; class Planctomycetia; order Pirellulales; family PALSA-1355; genus PALSA-1355. Next base: position 2,204 of record JAYVCO010000121.1, on the reverse strand, counting down.
AATTGGCAAGGTTTCGCCGCAAGCGGTATCCTGGACGACAACTGGGCGCCCGGCCGCCAGATAACAAACTGACCGGCAGCTAAACCACCCGCTGTGTGTAGCAACATAGACGTTTTTGGCAACGCTGAATTCACCGCGTGAGCTCTCGATGTAATGGCGATAAGCATCCATCGTCCGTGAAACACCGTGCGAATCGATGACAGACCAGCCGAGATCGCTCCAGCGCCCGACCGGCGGCGAAGCGCCGCCGACGGCCACTTCCAGCCGTACAGTCGCACGAGCCGGCAGCGTCTCCACGCGGACGAACTCCAATTCTTTCGTTCCGTAGACCCTGTTGTTTCCGTGAATTTGCTGGGAAAAGTTATTCCAAGTCATCACCGTGGTCCAAGTGTGCCCCGGCGGGCGCGGCTGCCAACAGTCCGCGACGACGAGGGGTCGGGTCGGTTGCCAGGCAATGCCTAAGTCGGGCAGTTCGCAATCGGGCCTTCCAATGCGTTCGGCATAGGTAAAGAAATAGTCATGTGCGCGGAAGCCAAAGCTGCCTTGCCAGCCGGGATTGGCATCCCACTTTGGATAGTTTACAAAATGGTTCCAGCCCGGATCGGTGTCGATCAAGATCTTGCACGGACATCTCATGTAGCTTGGACGCAACAGGGTGCTTCCAGAAACGTTCAAGAATACCGCCGACTCACTCGCGATTTGTTCGATCTCTTTGGTGGGCAATCCAAACGTTCGACCATCGGCCGAGCGGAAATGCCACCGATCCTTGAGCTGCGGCGACATTTGACCCAAGGCGGCCTGAAGAAACTCCACGGCGTATTCACAATCTTCGCCGTAGCACTTAGAGGCCGGATCGTAGGTCGGGCAGCCGGTATCTTCAACGTAAAACACTTCGAATCCCATCCGTTCGAGCCCCAGCGCATATTGGCCATAGTCCCAGGCGACTCCGCCCACGGGATAGGTGGCTATCATGCCAGTTACAATGGCCTTCATATCAAGAACTCGCGGGGCTCGAAATGCTTAGAGATCTAGTCGCGTAAAGACTTCGGCAAAATCACCGCCCGGCCAACTATGCATTTCGCCGCGATATCGATTCAATCCCAAGATGGCTTGTTCGAAATCCATGACTGCACACTGCGAGCGATAGGCGCGGATCGCATCGCGTTTGACTTCGACATAAGCGGAAATATCGATCACGTGATCGATCCGTTGTGTCGGAGTCCACACCTCGAACATCAATACCTCAGGACGGTTAGGAGATCGTTCCAGGACGTGTCGCACAACGTCGACAGCGGCGCGATGGTCTGGGTGCATTTCCTGGTCGTGGGGCAGATAGATGACATCCGGCTCCCAAACCTCGATTGCGTGGCGCACGCGCTCGACAAGCGCAGGCGTGATCGAGAGCGCGCCGTCCTCCCCTCGGCAAAATTCGATCTGTGCAATACCGAGAATTTCGGCTGCTACTGCTGCCTCTTGCTCACGCATTTCGGCAACTTTCTCGCGCGGCACTCCGTGGCCGCCGTTCTCTCCCGAAGTGAGAAACAAGACCCGCACGGCATCACCCGCCACGACATGGCAGCGCAGGGTACCGCCGCAGCCGATCGATTCATCGTCGGGATGTGGACTGATCACGAGCACGCTTCGCTTCTTCTTTTCTTCGACAAGTGAATTCATGAAGCCTCGATTGCACTTTCCGCCCCAGTTCGAATACCGGGCAAGTGGCGCGGGCTCGTGGCAACTCGGCGATAAAATGATTCCAGGCGATCCAGGCAACCTCGACTATCCCCCTCGGCCAACACGGATTGACGAGCTCGGGTTCCCATGGCTTCGCGAAGTTGTCCGTCGGCTAGCAGCCGCCGCAGCGCGCCTGTCAGGGCCTCTACATCTTGAGGTGGAACCAGGTATCCATTCTGACCGTTCTCGACGACCTCGCTGGCTCCAGACCCGCGGCAAGCGACGACTGGCAAACCACAGGCCATTGCTTCGAGGTACACAAGGCCCGGCCCGCCCTCATACATCGACGGAGCGGCGAACACGTGCGCTTGGGCCAGGTGGTTGGGCAGTGCGTCGCGGTGAACGAAACCGGGCATTTCGAGCACGTCCTCGACCGCATTGCGCCGGGCCATCGCCCGCAATTCGGCCAGGACCTCGCGCTCTCCTTGTCCAATGATCACCAGCCGCAAGGTCGGGAATTGAACGATGAG
>JAYVCO010000120.1:0-4239 GCA_043749935.1 Planctomycetia bacterium | reverse complement strand
ATCGCTCACGGCGGCGACGGCTTGCGGTCTCTCTTGGAAGTGCAAGTGGTCGAGGCGGCCGACAGCATTACGTACGACACGCACGATGCGGACGACGCTCTGGAACTGGGGTTGCTGACCCTGGAGGAGCTGCTGACCACCGACCTTTGGAGCGAGGCCTCCAAACGCGTCCGGCTGCAAAACTCTGGGCTTACTAGTGGCGAGTTGCGGCGCGCCATCTTGCACGAGCTCATCGATTGGCAAGTCAGCGATCTGCTCGCCCGGGCAAGCCAGCGGATTGCCGAGTTCGGCCTCGACTGCCCCGGAGCCGTTCGCCAGGCGGAGTTGACCGTAGTGGCCAGCCCGGAATTGGCCGAGCAAAAGGCTCAACTCGAATCGTTTTTGCGCCAGCAAGTCTATCAGCATCCCGACGTGCAGGCCCACCGGCAATTGGCTCAAGCCTGTTTGCGGGCGATGTTCGCCGGCTATTTGGCTCGGCCTGAGCTGCTGCCAGATAGTTTTCGCTGCCGTGCCGCCACCTTGGGTCTGCCGCGAACGGTAGGCGATTACCTGGCCGGCATGACCGATCGCTTCGCCCAGCGCGAATTCGAGCGGCTTTTTAGCCTGGGCGCGGACCGGGACTAGTAACCCCCAATTCCGACACCTAAAATGGAGTTTTCGCGGTTTCTTCGCCCCTATTCATTTCCGAGGGCGTTTTCAGATGGCGTTGGCTGTATTGCGGTTTGTGTTTGTCCTGGTGGCGGCCGGCTTGGGCGTGCAACTGATTCGCTCCCCAGCACTTGGTCCCGAACCGTTCTATCTCCCCTGGTTGGTCTTTGGCGGACTGATGTTGCTCGCCGCCGGCGTGATCAGCGTCGACGTCCTGGCACGGCGCAAACACCTAGACACCGTGTCGGCCGTCTATTGGGGCTTGCTTGTCGGTCTGTTTCTGACCTACGTGTTGCGGCTAGCGCTTAGCCCGATCTTGCCCGAGAAATCGCCCCTGACGAGTTGGGCGGACCTGGTTCTGGGCATGGTGTTGTGCTACACCTGCATCAGTCTGCTATTGCAAACCAAAGACGATTTTCGCTTCATCATTCCTTACGTCGAATTTGTCAAAGAAGTCAAAGGCCTCAAGCCCTACGTGCTCGACACGAGCGTGATCATCGACGGCCGGATTGCCGACGTCGTCGACACGCGAATCCTCGACAACCAGTTGATCATGCCGCGGTTTGTCATTGCCGAATTGCAAGCCGTCGCCGACAGCTCCGACCGTCTGCGGCGGAGCCGGGGCCGACGTGGTCTCGATATTCTCAACCGACTGAGCAATACGACCGACGTAGACTTCAAAATCTACGATCGCGATCTCCCCGAGTTCGCCGGCCAGCCGGTCGACTTGAAGCTGGTGCTCTTGGCCAAGTACTTGCAGGGGAAAATAGTCACCAACGACTACAACCTCAACAAGGTAGCCCGCCTGCACGGGGTCGGCGTCATCAATCTGAACGATCTGGCCAACGCCCTCAAACCGGTCGTGCTGCCCGGCGAGAATCTGGAAGTGCGGATCGTCAAGCTAGGCGAGGAGGCCGGCCAAGGCGTCGGCTACTTGGACGACGGCACGATGATCGTGGTCGAGGGCGGCCGCGAATACATCAACAAGAGCGTCAAGATCGCCGTGACCAGCGTCCTGCAAACCAGCGCCGGCCGGATGATTTTCGGACGCTACGAACACCAGTCGGTGGCCAAAGTCTGACACCCCGCTGAAAAATGCCCTCGTGGCATTTTTCAACCTCGCCAAGTGCGGAGCAAAGCTCCGCACGGCTCGCAAAATAACGACTTGCGTCGCTATTTTGTCATCGCATCCCTGCGATGTTGCCGGCAGTTGAGCAAATCAACAGTCTGCCGGCGGTTTACGTCGCCCTGCAACGGCTTACATCTTCTCGGCAACTTCGATCCCGAGCAGTTCGAGACCCTGCCGCAGCGTGCGGGCCGTCAGGTCGCAGAGCAACAATCGGCTGGCCCGAGTGGCTTCCGTCGGCGCTTTGAGCACGGGGCATTGCTCGAAGAAGCTTGAATAGCGATTGGCCAGCTCGAACAGATAGGCCGTGAGGAAATTCGGCCGGTATTCGCTCGCGGCCTGGGCCAAGGCTTCGGAAAACTGCAACAACGAGATTGCCAAGGCCCGCTCGACTGGATGGGCCAGCTCGATCCGTGCTCCGCTGGCTCGAAGTTGCCGAACGTTGACTTCGCCCTTGGCAAAGATGCTCAGCACTCGGGCGTGAGCGTATTGCATGTAAGTGGCCGTGTTGCCATTCATCGCCAGCATTCGGTCGTAGCTGAACGTATAGTCGCTGGTGCGATTCTGGGCCAGATCTGCATACTTGAGGGCGCCGATGCCCACGACTTCGGCGGTCTGTTGGCGCCGTTCGGGCGATATCTCAGTGCCGCCCGGCTTCGAGTCGTCCCCCTGGCTCACTACTTGCAGCGCCCGGCGAACGGCTTCATCGAGCAATCCCCACAGACCCACCGTGTCTCCCGATCTGGTTTTGAAAGGCCGGCCATCGTCCCCCAGCACCGTGCCGAAACTGATGTGCTGCAATTCCAGGTTCTGGAAGCCCCACAGCCGCGCCGCTGCAAACAGTTGCTCGAAGTGCAAGCCCTGCCGGTGATCGACAACATACAAAATGGCATCGGGCTGCCACTTTTCGAGCCGGTATTGAATCGTGGCCAGGTCCGTCGTGCCATACAGGAACGCGCCGTCCTGTTTGCGAATGATCATCGGCGTGGACTGGCCTTCGAGAAACACGCATACGGCGCCGTCGCTGGTGCGCGCGATGCCTCGCTTTTCCAGATCCTCAACGACCGCTTCCAGCCGATCTTGATAAAAACTTTCACCCAGCGTGACATCGAAGGTAACGTGCAACCGATCGTAGATGCGATCGATGTCAGCCTGACAGGGTGGCAGAAATTCGCGCCACAGCCGCAGGTTTTCCGGGTCCCCCTGGTGCAGCTTGGCCGTTTCGGCCAGCACTGCCCGAGCGATTTCCGGGTGGGCCTGCGCCATCGTTGACAATTGTGGGTCGGCATCAATCTCCGCCAGGCTCGCTTCGAGCGCGGCCAGCGAGGCTTTTTGCTCTTTCAAATTTGCTTCGGCTCGACGGAGTGTCTTTGCGGTACTTTTCTCGGCGCCCTTGTGGGCGCTGGAAGCAGCTTGGGCGGCTCGTTCTACTTCCGCCTGCTGGTCCGAGACTTGTTCCCGCAGTATCGGCAGCGCGGCCTGGCCGTCGTGATACCCGGCCAGGCGATTCACCAGCCGGTAGAGCCGGCCCAGTTCTTGAACCGGATTGGCTTCGTACGCGGCGTGGTCGAGGAAATGTTTGTATCCATAGATGATCATGCCGAACTGTGTGCCCCAGTCGCCAATGTGATTGTCGGCGATAACCCGGTGGCCGAGAAAGCGGAGCGTGCGTTTGAGCGAGTCGCCAATGACCGTGGAGCGAATGTGCCCGACGTGCATGGGCTTGGCTACGTTCGGCGAGGAATAGTCGAGAATATAGGTGCGTGGCCGGGCAACCGGTTCGATTCCCAAGCGATCGCTGGCCAGTGCCGCGTGGACGGCAGTCGTGAGCCAGTCGGTTTTGACTCGCAGATTGATGAACCCGGGGCCTTCGACTTGTGCCGGCTCGCAAATGTCAGCCACGTCGAGCTTCGCGACGACCTCAGTAGCCACATCGCGCGGCGGTCGGCCCAACCCCTTTCCCAAAGCCATCGCGAAGTTGGCCTGATAGTCGCCGAACTTGGGATCCTGCGCGGGCCGCACCATTGCCACCCATTCGTTCGGGTCGTCGACCATTTCGGCGAGCGCTTTGCGGAATCGGTTTTGAAGTTCGGCGAGAATATTCATGCGATCAAAGTACAGCGTTGAGTCATCCCACGAGAATGGTGAGACGTTGGAAGTAGAGTTTGCCAGGGGGGGCAAGAGCGACGCAACCCCAAACCACAAGCCCCTAAGACTGCGCAGCCGATCAACGACTAGGCCGAGCGCTGCGAGTCGTCCGAGACGATTCCCGGCTGGGCGGGTTGGAACGGCACTTTCTTGGCTCCGGCCCAAAGGTGCTCGAGGTCGTAGTAGGCCCGAGTCTCGTCGTCGAACAGATGAATGACGACGTCGCCGAAATCGAGCAGGATCCAGCGGCTCTCGGCATAGCCCTCAATGCCCAGGCGGCGATCGTTGAAATCTTTCCTCAGTACCTGGTCGATCTC
>JAYVCO010000119.1:0-10025 GCA_043749935.1 Planctomycetia bacterium | reverse complement strand
AAAAAGCGGTCGCGGAAGGCGCCATTCAAGTTTCGCCCGTCGGTGATGCCTATGGATGGCGTCTGGGGCGGATCGTGGATCCCTTCGGGCACCACTGGGAGGTCGCCAGGCAGTTGACCTGAAACGAATCGGTGCCTGTCGTACACTCAAGTTGAGCGCGCAATCTTGCGATTCATCGAAAGGAATCTATGAGCGAAACGAAACGTCCCCACCGCATTCTTCGAAGTATCGGCGCCGTGTTCGCGGGTATGTTGGCGTGCATCATTCTCTCGGTCGGCACCGACGCATTGCTGCAAGCCACCGGCGTGTTTCCGCCTTTCGGCGAGCGGATGGCCGACGCGCTGCTCCTGCTGGCGACGGCCTATCGCAGCGTTTATTCAATCGCAGGCAGCTACATCGCGGCGCGGCTCGCGCCGGATCGGCCGATGCGGCACGCCCTGGTGCTCGGCGCCTTGGGCTTTGCCGTGAGCATTGTGGGGGCCGTGGCGACGTGGAACGGAGGACCAGCCTTCGAACCGAAATGGTATCCGCTGGCGCTCATCGCGATCGCAATGCCTTGCGCCTGGACTGGCGGCAGATTACGCGAAATGCAGTTGCCCGCACGCGCTGACGGTTGATAATCGGCCGAAAAATGGACCAGACCTCGATTTTGCAGTTCTCCTGGCTGCCTGCTCGCGAAACGTTGTGGTCACCGAAAAAGACTGGTAGAAAGTGGATCGTCCGCGCACCTCCAGGACCTCCCACCGACAAAGCACCTTGTGTTGCTCAACGAGAAAGTTGATCTACCATGCGAATCAGCCCGTTTGTTCTGCTCCTGCTTTCCCTCTTGGTTTTGGAATCGACCGCAACGGCAGAATCGCGAGTCGTGTTTTCCGGAGAGAAACGTCAGAACAGCCTCGTCGCGGAGCTGCTTGAGGTCGCCGGGATCTCGGAGCCGAGCAGCTCGTTTGCGTTCAAACGCGCCCACGCGGGATATATCTTCGTGACGGCGGATTGCCGGGGAACAGGGACCGTCACTCTTAAGCTCGACGACTTACCTGAACCGCTCGCGGTTATCAAGCGCGATGTGGACGCCGCCCAGCGCACCGAAGCGATGAGGAACATTTCACCCGGAGAGCACAAGCTGGAGGTGGAATGTGCGGGAGGAATTCACGTTGAGAAATTGGTCGTCAAGGCGATCCCCGAGCTAATGCACTGCGGCTTGGGCTTCGATCCGGCGATCAAATCCTACGGCAAGTATGACCTTCCGTTTCTCGAGAAAGATATTCTGCCGAACGTGACGACGCTCATCGTTCGACCTAGAGCCGAGCTTTCACAGTCATTCATCGACGATTGGCACCGCCAGGGGAAGAGGTTCGTCGCCGCGGTCGGGATCAATTTCCAAGCCAAGACCGCCGAGGAACATTACAACTACTGGACCGACTTCATGGAGAAGACCCCGTTTCTCGACGGCATCATCATCGATGAGTTCATCGTCAACAATCCGATCCGCGAGTGGCTCAGGGAAGTCACCCCAGAGCGCCAGCAGAGGTTCGACGAGGAGCGAGCCCAGTATCCGATCTACGAAGAGGCTTTCCGGACAATTCGTGCAGACCAGCGCTATCGAGACAAGATGGTGTATGCCTACATTGGGGGCAGCGGCAAAAAGCTGAACCAGGAAATCATCGGCCCCACTTTCATCCATAGCATCCTGGACTGCAACTTTCGCATCGGGCTCGAGCGTTACATCTTTGAAGTCTCGAGCGAGCAGAAATCCAAAGACGTCTTGCAATTGTTCGTCGAGGGGATCACCGATTGGGTCGCCAAGGAGCCGACGGTTCGAGAGCAGATGGTGCTGACGTTCGGGCTATTTTCGATGCCACCCGGCGGAATCAACAAGCAACCCAACGTCGATTATCACGTCTGGATGGATCAGCAGATGAACGTTGTCGCGAACAATCCCGTGATGGCGGGCATGGCAGGTCTGAATTGGTGGACCTCACTGCAAGCCGACGAGGAAACGGTCCGCTTCGTGGGGAAACTGTACCGTCACTATGCCATCGAAGGCAAAAAGGAATTGTTGACGAAGGATCCGCTCTTTCTTACGCACGTTCAGAACGCCGATTTCGAAAAGCAGCTCGAAGGCTGGACGCTGCACCCAGCCGAGGAGGGAAGCATCCAAGCGAAGAGTTTTCCCCGCTATGGCCGGATCGAAGGCCGTTACATGGGTCTGGGCCGACCCGCCGACCCCGAACACATCGGCGATACGTTTCTTTGGATGAAACGGAGCGAGAAGGGGCCCAATACATTTTCTCAGCCGATCAAGGATCTGCAGCCCGGCCGCCTCTATTCACTGAAGATGTTCACCTGCGACTACCAGGACCTGATCAATCCCCAGAAAAAAACCAAGGAAGAGGCCCAACCGTTTATTGGGAAAGTTTCCCTGGAAGAAGTCGAAGTCGATACGAAGCGTTCGTTCAATGAAGCCTTTTCATCGAGCCCCGAGCCACCGATTCCCGTTTGGATCACCTATCACTGGATCGTCTTTCGAGCTAAATCCCAGAGCGCCAAAATCACAGTCTCCGACTGGGACCCTGCCCAGAAGGTGACGCCAACATTTGGCCAGGAGCAAACTTTCAACTTCCTGGAACTCGAACCGTACCACGAGTGACCAGAAAGGCCCCGGCGATCCGAAGCTAAATCTCTAGATCGTTCCGGCCTCGTATGCAATATGTTGCACGATGACGTTCAAGAAGATGACATTCAAGAATCTGTCGTCGCTTCGGGCATCGCGCCCGGCTGGCGACTAGAACCAGAATTCCCGTTGAGCCCCCTCGTCGTCATTGCCGACGTTCAACGACTTGGCCGGCATTGTCACGTCCAGGCCCACGAAGTTCCGCAGGCGCGTTGTCGTCACCGGATCATTGAGCGCTTCGGTCCGGATCAACATGACGCGTTGCGGTTGTGCCGCCGCCATTGCGCTAAGTGATTGGTTATACTCGGTGATATAGCGTGTAATCATCATTGTTTTCAAGGTGTACGCCTCATCCGTATTGGGTGCGATGCCAGCGGGCAAGGCGTATTTTGGGTAGGTTGGATCCCAAAGCGACGGTTTCCAGACGCCGTTCTCCGGAGGTGCCCAATTGTTCATCGAGCCGAATCCTCGACCTTGAAACTTAAGAAATGATTGGACGCACGGTTCAGTCTCACGCACCAGTCCGATCAACTTGGACCTGGAAAACTCGATGAAGATCCGCGGACAGGTGTTGAGCCACCAATGGGCCGCATCGAACACCACCGGAAAGTAATCGGCCAGCAGCCGCAAGCGGTCTATATGAAACCGCACTTGTTCCTCGACCGGCTCCCAAAAGATGTGCGGTGGGTTCTCATGCGTCGCGCAGGCGTCAGGCAAGCCACCAAAAGCGGCCGAAAGCGTCGTCGAGCCGCAGCGGCCCGCGCCGATCCCCAGCACCACGTCGCCCGTCTGACTGCGCTTTACTCGACTCCGCAAGATCTGTCGAAGGTTTTGAAAATACGCGCCGACCAGTTTTTCAGTCGGGAATGAGATCGCCATCAGGTAAAGAAGAAATCGCGATCGCAATACGGTGCCTTGTTCGCAGAATTTCTCGCGCGAATCAAAAAGGATGTCGCCAAGTTTCGCGCGCAGATCGCAGTCGTAAGCCGTCACGTGATTGATCGCCAGCCACATCCTATTGGCCGCGTCGGTAAAGCCACTTTTTTCGAAGTACTCGGCAATTTTTATTGCCGTCGCCGCGTCGAATTCCATTTGCAGATTCATGGGAATTTGTCACTTGTTCACGCGCGCGAGGGGCACGAAGCCTCATCCACCGAACATTCGTTGGATTGAAAGTCCCTTACACGGCGCACACGACCAAAACCGCAGTGGAGAGTTGCCACCCATTGGGTGATGCCGTGAGGGACAATACGCGATGTGTCGCATTCCGCGAAAAAACGCATCTGGGAACTGCTTTTTGTGGAGTACTCACAAAACGATGGCAAGTTCCGAGTAGCCAACGACGACCTGAGCACATGGGCCAATTCTCCTTCGCCAGGATTAATCCCCTAAACCTCGAAAGAGTTTCGCGTCGTCAGGGTAGCAACCTGTGAAGGAAAAAAATTGCCAAAAACGTCGCGGCAAAATCCCTCAAATCAGAGCTAATCTCTGGCAATTCGCGCGTCCGGCCACAACCAGCACAGGCGAAGCTAGGTCGCCCTATTTCCATGGGTTGCCTGGCCTCAAGAATCGCGGCTCGTTTGCGTCATGGTTGCGCGGTAGAACCGAGCATCAATTGCAAGTAGACCACGTCCAGGCGTTGCCCAAACTTGATGCCGACTTCGACCAGGTGGGCGACGCGCCGAAAACCGAGGCTTTCCTGCAGCGCCACACTCGCCGCCTGATCGGCGCTTGCGCCACCGATGATCGAGTGGAACCCGGCTTGGCGCGCGCGATCGATCAGGTCGCTGAGAATCAATCGACCCAAACCGTGGCGATGCTGGTCGTGGCGGATGTAAACCGAGGCCTCAACCGTGGGTGCGTATCCGGCCCGAGCGTGGAACTTCGACAGCGATCCCCAGCCCACGACGAGTGCGTCAGCTTCGGCGACGATGACCGGATAGCGGTCGGCCGGATGCTCTCGGAACCAGGCGGTTCGCGCTTCGATGGTTTCCGGCTCAAGTTGATAAGTGCAGGTCGAACGCGGCACGTAATAGTTGTAAATGTCATTGATCGCCGGGAGATCGTCCTCCGCCGCCAGCCGCAGTGACGCATTGACCATTGCAGCATTCCTCCCGTTTCGAATAGGCTTCGCGCAAAGACCATCTTCGTCAGAGCAGAATCCACTGGGAAGAGCCTCGCCATCGGATTTCCGACTCGTTGGCGACGACGCTTACCCCGGGGTGCATGCTTGAATGCTCTGGCTGGGATCCTCTGTCAATCTTGTCTTGCCAGAGATTCAGTTGCGCGGGAACTGGTCGGGATTGTCGGTGAATAGAGCGTCCACTCGCAGCTCATCAAGGAAGCGCTTCATTTCGTTTCGCAGGGCGTCGGGCTGGCCGTTCTTCTCGGGTCGAAACGTCCAAACGGTCACGCTCATCCCAAGATCGTGGGCGTCTTTGACCATATCCGGGCGGGCGAGCACGTCGGCTTTGTTCGGGGCAACGCCGTCGGCGAATTGCTTGACTGCCTTGAGCCCGTCGGCGGTCGTGTCCGCGGTGCCGGTCAGATAGACGAGCGGCAGCTTGCACCCGTGATCTTTGCGAAGAGCTTTCAAGCTGGCCGAACTGAACGACTGGATGATGACTGGCGTCTTCGGGTCGGCCCCAGGAGTGTCGAGCTTGTTCGCCTTGAGCACGTCCATCACGGCTTGTTCCACGTTCAGCCCACGGCGGCCATAAACTTCCGGAGCTTTCGTCTCGGGGATGATGCCAGCCTTTCCTTTTACCAAGTCGATCATCTGCTGGAACGTGGGCACGCGGGCTCCAGCAAACGGAGGGCCTTTCCACGATCCGGCGTCGAGCTTCAGGATCTCGGCCAGGGTGAATTCGGCGACGGGCCAAGTTTTCTTCCCGTTCATCATGCTGGCCCGATCAGGGAACACCTGCTCGACATCCGTGGTCCGCTCCAAAGTGGTGTCGTGCAGGCACACGAGCACGCCGTCCTTGGTCATTTGCAGGTCTGGCTCGATGAAGTCGGCTCCCTGCTTCAAGGCCAATTCATAGGCTGCAAAGGTGTGCTCGGGGGCGTCCCACGACGCGCCGCGATGGGCGATCAGCGAGGGTTTGCTGTATGGCGGAAACACTTTCGGCGAGTCGGCCGCCACGGCATCGGACACGCAGAGCCAAGTTAGAACTGCGAGCAGCCAGCGCATGATTAGAATCTCCGTGGAGTCGAGGTTGTGACTTTTCTGAATGAAGCGACACGTTGGGCGCTGGGCCACTTGTAGCTCACGGCAAAAAAGACTTTCCATTGCTTTTCAGAGCGCTGCGGATGATCTCGATCCCCTTGGGACCCATGCCATGCAGCTTTGCAAGCTCCGCTGCTTTGATTTTTGTGAACTGATCGAGGCTCGAATATCCGGCCGCGGCAAGTGCTCGAAGGGTCGGCTGTGACAGACCGGGCGGAAGACTCTCCTTGACCGTTGCGGCCAGCTTCTTGGCCGCGCTCCTTTTACGCTTGCTTGTGGTGAGTGGGCAAGAGCTTTTTTGGTATTTGCTCGTGTTGTTGCGCATCATGGTTTTGCCGCCTGAGCGATTCGAGATTGCCAGAATACCAGCAGTAGCGGGAACACGAACTCGAGCACCATGGCAAAAATGGGATTTGAGCCAGTTCCCCAGGCCAAGATCGAGCAGAGGCGGCCGATCCCCATGGCGAAGATCGCCAGGCAGCAGAAGCGAAACCACGCCGTTTGCCGCTCGATCATCGGCACGAGATAGGCGAACATCAGGCCAAGCACAAGCCAGATCCCGGCAATGGCTCGAAAGAGATAGTCGATGGTAGTCCAAGCCGGATTCTCGCCGTCGATCGACAGATTCCCTCCGGTCAGGTTAATCCCCTCAAGGCCAAGCAAAATGTAGATGCCACCAGCAAGTATGGCGTTAATCGCCGCGATGGACACCGCGATCTGAAGGAGTCGTCTACTCATGGACGCCATGGAAAAAGCTGCCAAGTAGCGGGGCCAATAGCAAAAAGTACTGGTCTGCCGGCTCCGACAGAATCAACAATCGCGTCCATCGTCGAGTCATCCGTCCCTCGCTCCGAAATCTTCCCGCCCCAGCTCAAGCCCGATCGTTGTCGTTGATGAACTTCACGAGCGTGTCGATGTAGAGCGGCGGGATGTATCCGGCCATGATGGCGGTCAGGTGCGATTTTCCTGGCAGCACGACGGCTTTGAAATTGTACAGCTCGCGCTGCATGCGGTGGGTTTTGGCGTTCGGCCCGTCGAACTGGCCGTTGATCGCCAAGACCGGGATCTTGATCTTTGTCAAATCGATCGCCCCTCGATCTTCGGGCTTCCAAGGATACTGTCGCACGGCGGCCAACGCCTCGGCATCTTGGTTCGGAGAACTCCGGAGCTTGGAGGTTGCTTCGGATTCTTGAGGATCGGGCCCGGGCTCGTCTTTGGGAACCTGCTCTTTGAGTTTTTCGTCGGTTTCAGGCACGCCAGAGCCGCCGTATGACGCGGTGATGAATCGGTCGGGTTGCATCGCCAGCAACTGCGTAACGATGAACCCGCCCATCGAGTAACCGTGAACGTGAGCCTTGCCAAGCTTCAAATGGTCCATCAACTCCAGCACGTCCTTGGCCATTTGTGGCCCGTACTTGTTGGGATCGTGCGGCTTTTCGCTCTGGCCGTGGCCGCGGCAGTCAATCGCCACCACGCGATGGTTCTTGGCCAAAGCCTCGGCCACGCCGTTGGAGAACCAGTTGCCTTCGGCGGTGCCGGAGAATCCGTGAATCAACACTACGGCCGGGCCCGCGCCGGCTTCGAGATAGTGAATCTTGACGCCATCGGATGCACTGAACGTTCCGTGGACCGGTTCAGCAGCCACGAGCCAGGCCGGTGAAAAGACCGCCAGGGACAACAAGGTTGCTGCAAAGATGCCGCTTGACTTTTTGGGCCGCCCGACGAATCGCATGGCTCGAACTCCTTGGCAAGAAAGTGGCGTGCAGGGCCGCTGCGGGCGATTCTCGCGTCCCAAACGGAAAAAGGCAAGTTTTTTCGCATGACTTCCCGAATCCGGCTGCGTTGACCGTGCAGGGCGGGTTCGATTAAGCTCAATGCGCGCACTGGTCGATCGATTGTCGAATCGTGTGAAGGAGCCGAAATGATGCGTTGCGTGGCCCTGACTTGCTTGTTGATGTTGGCCCTGCCGGCACTGGCGGGCAAGTATAATTCGACGTTGAACATTGGCGACCCTGCACCGGCTTGGACCGATCTGGAAGGGGTCGATGGCAAGCAGCATTCGCTGGCCGACCTGGCCGATAAAGAGGTCGTCGTGGTCGTGTTCACTTGCAATAGCTGCCCCGTTGCGACGGACTATGAAGATCGGATTCTCGCGTTCGCGAAAAAGCATGCCGGCAGTGGGAGCAAAGTCGGTCTGGTGGCCATCAACGCCAATAAAGTCGCCGACGATTTGTTGCCGAAAATGAAAGAACGCGCCGAAGCGCGAGGATTCACTTTTCCGTATCTGTTCGACGGCACGCAGAAAATCGGCAAGGCGTTCGGAGCCGCGTTCACGCCCGAGTTCTTCGTCCTCAATAAACAGCGCCAGGTGGTTTTCATGGGTGGCATGGATGACAGTAGCCAGGCCGAGGCGGTCAAAAACAATTTTCTTGAACCGGCTGTAATTGCGGCGCTAGCGGGCAAGCAGCCTGCCAAGGCCGAGGCTCCGGCCATCGGCTGCCGAATTCGCTATGAGCGCGAGCGGCGAAGCGCCGAAAAGAAATAACGCGGTAGATCGCAACTGCTAGGTCATACTGGCACGTGCGGTGGAAGCGCACTCAAGCATTTAAGGAACTTCAATTGCCGAGAGAACTGACCGCCGAGAACCTTCCCGATTCAGGTTCGGACTTAGTGTGTTTGCGCCGGCGGGGTGATCGGATTTCAGTTGGAGAAATCGTCCTGCTGTTGACTGCCGGGGCGGCGGCCGCTTGGGCGATGGGAGCAATTCACCTGAGCTTGCGCGTTCCAGGCCATGCGATTTTCAAACCCCTGCTTCCCATGACGTTGGGATTGGCACTGGTGCCACGCAAGGCGTCGGGCTCTCTCATGGGGCTTGCTGCCGCGCTGATGTCTGGGGCGATGCTGGTGGGCGGTTTCGGAGACCTGCGCGCTTCGGCGCTGACTAGCCTGCTCCTGTTGGGTCCGGCGCTCGATGTGGCAGCACGGGGCACTCATGCCAAACGGATATTGTTGGTGCGCTTCGCGATCGCGGGCCTGGTGGCCAATCTGATCGCGGTCGGCGTCAAGTTGGCCGCCACTTCAATGGGCCTCGAAACCGGCGGCGGGCGAGGTTTTTTTGCACTATGGCCCGTTTCGTTGTTCTCGTTCATCGCCTGTGGCGCGTTGGCTGGACTGGCTAGCGCTGCGATCTGCCTGGCCGTCTCACGGCGCGGGGAGCGCGGGTAGTCAGCAATGATCTACGTCGGACTCGACGATACGGACGTCGTGGACAGCCCTGGCACCAATCAGCTCGCGCGACACATTGCCCGGGAAGTTCGTGAGCAGTTTCACGTTCACCTGATCGTCCGCCATCAACTTTTGTTCGATCCTCGCGTTCCTTACACCAGCCAAAACGGCTGCGCTTCGATGTTATTGGAGCCGCGGTTGCTTGAGACGCGCGACGCCATCGAAATCCGGGCACTCCCTGGTCGGCTCGCGCAAATGGTGCTCGATTGGAGCCCGCCCGGCAGCGACCCGGGGTTGTGTATTACTGAGAAAGTTCCACCCGCAATAACCAGTTGGGGACGCCGCTGTCAGGCGGAACTTGTCTCGCAGGTCGAAGCTCGCCAGTTGGCCGAGCTATTCGGCATTTATCTTGCCGGGCTTGGCGGCACCGAAGGGGGCGTGATCGGTGCTTTGGCTGCGGTGGGCTTGCTGGCCGAACGGCAGAGCGGTCGGGTCATCCATCTAGGCTCCTCGAGCGACGACCTTTTTGACGTGAGCGGGCCGCAAACGGTCGAGCAACTGCTGGCTCGCGGGATCGATGAGGTCTATTGTGGCGAATCCAATCGCCGGGTTGATTCGGGCGAAATCGATGTGGGCAAACGGTTGCGGCCCAATTTGCACGAGGGGAAGGTGGTGCTTTTCGTTCGCCCCGCGCCGCTAGCATTTCGGGCCCGCTGGCAGGCTTTGCGGCCTAAATAAACCCGAACGGCATGGCAGCCCTTGAAAACGGCCCCCGTGCGGGAAAGCCGCCAGTTTTATTGTCCTTGCGATGGGTCTAAATCCCTCGCCTTCAGGCGAAACCTTTAGGTTCTTCGTTTTGCTAGAATTTTGGGATGGAGAAGTATCGAACGAGTTCGC
>JAYVCO010000118.1:0-15782 GCA_043749935.1 Planctomycetia bacterium | reverse complement strand
CTTGCTGCTTGGGGCGTCTGGGTTGCAACGCAACAAAAGGCGAACACGCCGTCAAACATCCTCCTCCACCCCCGTCTCAACTTTCTGCTTACTCCCTCGCGTGTACCAATAAGCCCAAGCGATCATCACCGCTTGCAACGGCAGTCGCACGAGTTGCAACGTGGGATTGCTGCCCGGAAAAATTTCATCCTGGTGCTGATACGCGTAAATATTCGCCGGGAACACCGCGACTAGTAGCGCGATCAATCCCCATCCGGCCAGCCGCGTCGTCTTGGGCACCAGCAGCAACACGCCCAACAGAATTTCGAATACCCCGCTCACATACACCGCGGGTGCGTGCAACTCGGTGGGGATATAGTCGGGCATGAGATTCAGAAAGAAGACCGGTCGCGTGAAGTGCGTCACGCCGGCGAAAATAAAGAACGCCGCGAACACGAACTTCAGCACCGTTTTGAGAATGTGCATGGCCGATTGCCTGTGGAAAGTCGGGATTGGCTGGACAACTTGCCGCCGCCGCGCATGGTATCACAAGCGAGATTCGAATTCGATGGTTCTGGTTGCCTCTTGTTGCTTCGCAACCCAGACACCGGTGCCGGCGTCTGGGCCAAACCGCGCCGTCTGCTAGAATTAATCGCATGGAAAATCGCAGCAAAATTCCGCGATGGACATTGTGGGTGTTTGCGATTATCGGCCCACCCATTATTTTCTTAATGTTCTTGGAGGTCCAATCCGGCAAAGTGACATTCGGCTCCTTCGCCGTTCCCCTTGCTATTATGATCTTGGCTTGTTGGGTCGGCAGCTTTATCGCCTATTGTTTTGAAAGCGAACCCCAGAATCTACAGGTCGGTCGAGTGCCGCACTCGCGTTGGCGAACCTGGCCGGGGATCGTGATTGCACTACCCGTTTCGCTGATGATGATTGGCATCGGATTTGTGCTGTTACTGCCAGTTTTCATCATTCAAACGATTCGGAAAGAACGCTAATAAGTTTTCACCTAAGTTTCAGCGAGGCAGTACCACTCAGCCGCTTTCCCCCGCTGCCAATCTCCGCCCTCGGCTGGTAAACTACACGGTTCGCGTTCTCCCTTCACTTTGTCCGAGTTTTCTCATGGATCGACCGCTTTCCTTGCCCTCGTCGCGGGTGCGCCCGGAGCTTTTGGCTCCGGCGGGGGACTTGGAGTGCGTGCGCGCGGCGGTCGAGAATGGGGCCGATGCGATTTATTTTGGTTTGGATGCGGGCTTCAATGCCCGGGCGCGGGCCACGAACATTTCGCTTGACGCGCTCGACGAACTGATGGCCTTTCTCCACCGCCGGCAGGTCAAAGGTTATGTCACGCTCAACACGCTGGTGTTCACCAGCGAGCTGCCGGGCATTGAGGAAATCGTCCGCCGCGTTGCCCGAGCCGGCGTCGATGCCGTGTTGGTGCAAGACCTGGGCCTCGTGCGGTTGATTCGCGCCGTCTGCCCCGACTTGCCGATCCATGCTTCGACGCAAATGACGCTCACGAGTGCCGAGACGATCGCGCTCGTCGAGTCGTTGGGCGTCGAGCGCGTGGTGCTGGCACGCGAGCTATCGATCGAGGAAATCGGTCAGATTGCGCGGCAAACGACGATGCCGCTGGAAGTGTTCGTGCACGGCGCGTTGTGCGTGGCCTATTCCGGACAGTGCATGACCAGCGAGTCGCTCGGCGGGCGCAGCGCCAATCGAGGCCAGTGCGCGCAGGCTTGCCGGTTGCCCTACGAATTGATTTGCGACGGCGAGCAAGTCGATCTCGGCGACCAGAAATATTTGCTGAGCCCGCAAGACCTGGCGGCGTTCGAATTGGTTCCCGAGTTGATCGCGGCCGGCGTCTGCTCGTTCAAGATCGAGGGTCGGTTGAAGACGCCCGAGTACGTGGCCAACATCACGCGTCATTATCGCGAGGCGATCGATACGGCCATGGCCGGCCAGCCGATCGAGTTTACGCCTCGCGCGGTGGAAGAAATGGAGCTTTCGTTCTCGCGCGGCTTTTCGCCCGGCTGGTTGGGGGGCTGCGATCACAAAATGCTGGTGCCCGCCATCAGCTCCGCCAAGCGCGGCGTGCTGTTGGGCCGAGTGCATTCGATTCGCGGCAATCGGGTCGCCGTGGAATTGCGGGCTTCGGTGAAGCGGGGCGATGGCATCGTATTTGAAGGCAATCGGGCCGAGAATCAGGAGCAGGGGGGTCGCGTGTTCGAAGTGTTCGTCGACGGCCGCTCGATCGCCGAGCCTATCGACACCGGTATCGTGCAACTGGCGTTCGGACACGACTCGCTCGATCTCGATCAGCTCAGACCCGGGCAACAGATTTGGAAGACTGACGATCCGCAATTGACCAACCGGCTGCGGAAGACGTATCAGAATGTCACGCCGCAGAGGCGCGCCGAGTTGGATATCACGGTCGATGCCGCCGTGGGCCAGAACCTGCGCATCACCGCCCGCTCCGCTGCTGGACAAATCTGCCAGGTCGAGTCGCCCGGGCCGCTGGCCGCCGCACGCAAACACCCGCTGACCGTGGAGGTGCTCACGGAACAACTGAGCCGGCTTGGCGGCACGAACTACGTGCTCGGCACGTGTCAGGCCCAGATCGTCGGCGAACCGATGGTCCCACTCAGCGTGCTCGGCAAGTTGCGACATGAATTGGTGCAATCGCTGGACGAGGCGGCCTCGCAACCGCCCGCACGACGGATTGCCGAAGCGTCGATATTAGCTGACTTGCGGACGCCAGCGGATTCGCCCGACCCTGAAGCTTCAACCGCCGCGCCGCCCCGATTGCACGTGCTATGTCGTTCGCTCGAACAACTGCACACCGTTCTGGGCCATGGCGCGCGGAGCGTGATGGTCGATTTTCAGGACATTCGCGAGTACGGCGATGCGGTTGAGCTGGCGCACACCTCGGGCGCGGAAATCTGGCTGGCCACGCCCCGCATTCAAAAGCCGGACGAGGCGGGCATCTTGCGCGTGCTGCTGCGGCACGCGGCCGACGGCATGCTAGTACGCAACTTCGCCGGCCTGTTGTTCTACGGCCAGCAGAAGATGCCGATGATCGCCGATTTCTCGCTCAATGCCACGAACGAATTGACCGTCGAATACTTGCACGGCCTGGGCGCGCGGCGCGTCACGGCGTCGTATGACCTGAACCGCGATCAATTGCTCGAGCTGGTGGCCGCCGTTCCGGCCGATCGGTTGGAAGTGGTCGTACACCAGCACATGCCGATGTTCCACATGGAGCACTGCGTGTTTTGTGCGGTCCTCTCGCCGGGCACGAACAAACATAACTGCGGCCGGCCGTGCGACACGCACGAAGTGCGACTGCGCGATCGAGTGGGCATGGAGCACACGCTCACCGCCGACGTCGGTTGCCGCAACACGCTGTTCAACGCGGTGCCGCAAAGCGGGGCCGAAGTCGTGCCGCAATTGCTCAAGCGGGGCGTGCGCGATTTCCGCATCGAGCTGCTCCACAGCACGTCACCTAGCGAGGCGATCCGCACGATCGATCTTTATCGCCAACTGCTCGCTGGCACGTCGACCGGCAAGGAAGTTTGGAGTGCCTTGCAGGCGGCCAATCGCGTGGGCGTGACGCGCGGCACGATGGAAGAACGACGCAATCCGCTGGCAATCCTCTGATGAGCCCCACGCCAGAATCTTTAGCCTCCGAGTCGCGCGTGCTGGTATTTGGCACCGGCAACCGCAAGAAAGCGGCTGAACTCGTGGATCTGCTCGGACCGTTGGGAGAAACAAGACTTCGCACGCAATTGCTCAGCGATTTTCCCAATGCATTGGACGTCGAGGAAAATGGCACGTCTTTTAAGGAGAACGCTGCGCTCAAGGCCACGCACCAAGCCGTGCATTTGGGTCAGTGGGTTTTGGGAGATGACAGCGGGCTGGTTGTCGATGCGCTTGGCGGAGCGCCAGGGATTTTCTCGGCCCGGTTTGCCGGCCCGGGAGCGACCGATGAAGATAATCGTCGCAAAGTGCTCGAAGAACTTGCCGGCATCGAGCCCGCACTCCGCACGGCGCATTTTGTGTGCGAGCTGGCCTTGGCCGATCCGTCTGGCACAGTCCGTGCAAAGGTCTCGGGTCGATGCCAGGGGCGCATTCGGTTCGAGCCCTCGGGCGAAGGCGGCTTTGGCTACGACTCGCTATTCGAAATCGTGGAATACCACCGCACGTTCGGCGAGCTGTCCGCGACGGTCAAGGCCGTTTTGAGCCATCGCGCCCGCGCGATGATGGCGATCGTGCCGCGGATCGAGGCGCTGATTCTATCGGGAGAGTGGGGCCCACGTGGCTGAATCGTTCGATATGATCGCGAAAACATTCTTCGGCCTCGAAGGCGTGCTGGCCGAGGAGCTCGAATCGCTCGGCGCGAGCGACGTGCAGCTCGGGCGGCGCATGGTCTCATTTCGGGGCGACGAACGGCTGATGGTGCGAGCCAACGTTTATTGCCGCACGGCGGTGCGCGTGCTCAAACCGATTGCCACGTTCGCGGCCCCCGACGAGCAGGCGCTTTACCAGGGTATCGGTCGCATCGACTGGCTCGCGTACCTTGAGCCCGAGGCTTCGTTGGCGATCGATCCGGTCGTTCACAGTCCGATTTTCAGCAACTCGCTGTACACGGCCCAGTTGACGAAGGACGCGATCGTCGACCAGATTCGCGCCGCCACGGGCCAGCGGCCTTCGGTCGATCTGGCCGATCCCGATTTGCGCATCAACTTGCACATCGACCGCGATCGCGTGACGGTCTATCTCGATTCCTCGGGCGATTCGCTGCACAAGCGCGGCTA
The DNA here is from genome assembly GCA_043749935.1 of Planctomycetia bacterium. Lineage (GTDB taxonomy): Bacteria > Planctomycetota > Planctomycetia > Pirellulales > PALSA-1355 > PALSA-1355. Next base: position 10,980 of record JAYVCO010000118.1, on the reverse strand, counting down.
TCGGGCCGCGACTGGCGAAGCACCAATGAACGAAGTGCTGGCTGCCGGTATTCTGCGCCTGACTCGCTGGGACGAAAACTCGCCGCTGGTGGATTTCATGTGCGGCTCGGGCACGATCTTGATCGAAGCCGCGCTGATGGCCCGTCGCATAGCGCCAGGGCTCGTGCGCAAACAGTTCGGCTATTTGCGCTGGAAAGGTTTCGACCGCGCAATCCACGAGGCCGTGATGGCGGAAGCAAGAAAACGCGTGCTCCCCGATCTGGCGTTTCCCATTCAAGGCACGGATTTGGACCCGCGCGTGATCGTTGCCGCGCGCGAGAACGTCGAGCGGGCCGGCGTGGCTCAAGACGTGACGCTGGCGGTGGAAAACTTCGAGTCTGCCGTGCCGCCCGCGCCGGCCGGCACCGCGGTGATCAATCCGCCGTACGACGAGCGGATGAAAACGGCACAGATTGACGCCGTCTATCGTCGTCTGGGTGACGTGCTCAAACGACGCTGGCCGGGATACACGGCTTTTATCTTCACCGGAAACCTGGATGCCGCGAAACACATTGGTTTGCGGACGAGCGAGAAGACGCGGCTGTTCAATGGACCGATCGAATGCCGGCTGCTGAAGTTCGCGTTGTTGCGGTCCGAATCAACCGAAACGACTCCGACCAAATCAGATCGGCGCGACCACGAGCAGATCGCTGATTTTCGCAATCGGTTGGGCCGGATGGCCAAACACTGGCACCGTTGGGCCCGCCGGCAGGGAATCACTTGCTACCGGATCTACGATCGGGACATTCCCGACGTGCCGCTGGCGGTCGATTGGTATGAAGGCAACCTCGTCGTAAGTGAGCACGATCGGCCTCACAGCCGCACCGAGATCGAGCAGCTCGCCTGGCTGGAGCAGATGGTCGGTGTCATTGCCGAAACCTTGGAAGTGTCGGCCGAAAGCATCGTGCTCAAAGCTCGCACGCGGCCGATCATTACCGGACGGCGAAAAAAGCCCGAGCCGCCGCGCATCGTCGAAGTGCACGAAGGGGATTTGCGCTTTGAAGTGCACCTGGACGGCCGCAAGGAAACGGGGATCGAGCTCGATCAGCGGATCCTGTGCACGATGCTGCGCGCCGAATCGGATGGCAAGCGAGTGTTGAACCTGTTCGCTCATTGTGCGACGCTCTCGGTCGCGGCCATCGCCGGCGGGGCCAGTTCAACGCTCTCGGTCGAAGGGGCGCGCGGGCGAGTCGACTGGGCCAGAACGAACTTTCAACTCAACAACATCTCGAGCTCTCAGCATCGCTTGCTGTGTCAGGATCCGCTCCTCTTTGCACATTACCTGGACCCGACGAGCGGTCCGCAATTCGATCTGGCCGTGGTGCAACCGCCAGGTTTTGACGGCAAGCGGCGGCCGGAGGTGTGGAACGTGCAGGATGGGCATGTGGAACTGCTCAACTCGGTGTTGCAGTGCATGAGCGTCGGCGGCAAGATCTTTTTCATCACGCCGTTTCGCCGGCTCACGTTGCACGCCGACGAGATTGTCGGCGCCACGGTGCGCGAGATCACTCGACAAACCGTGCCGCCCGACTTCCGCAACAAGAAAGTCCATCGCGCGTGGGTCTTGATTCGCACGTCCGAGGACGCAGGAGCGAAATAGTCGCGAGACTGGAATTGTAATTCCATCAGTGGGCCGGATTGAACGACGCGCCCCACAACGAGTACCACGATTCGAGCGGGCCCAATTCGCGTTTGGCCCGTTCGCTGGGCTTGCGGAAGATGACCGTTCGAGGGGCGGCTAGTGCCACGAGCTGGCGGACGTCGAACTCGGCCAGCAGCCCAAAAGCGAATAGCTCGGGTAGCGATTCGACGGTCTTGTCGTCTTCGATAAGCTCCTTCAAGCTTCCCAGCGCATCAAAGATTTCAATACCCGCGAGCTCGTTCGGTTCAATGGCAGCGGCCACGAGCGCGGCCATACTCGCGCGTGGACCCCAGGCGACGATCTTGACGTGTTGATCGGGATGCCCGGCGCGCGACCAGCGAACGATCGCGGAAAGCTGCGCGGCTTGAACGCCCAAGGGCCGCTCGCCCACGGCAGCCACGAACAGCGGATACAAGTAATCGGGATCTTGAGCTTTGACTTTCGACTCGCCTCGTAACAGCGGATCGATCGCCAGCACGCGGTAGCCGGCTTGGAGGAGCGCTTCCGTCTGGCCAGCGAGCGAGGCGCGCCCCGCATCGCCAATCAATAGCGCCGTTTTTTGGCCGGGCTCGCTCGTCGCAGAAAGCTCGACCACTGGCACGGTCCAGTCGGTTCCGATCCGAAATTGCCGCGACGCGACGCGAATGGTCCCAGTCTGGCTGGTTTTTTCCGCCGCGCTGACTGCCTCGTAATGTGGAACTTTCAACAGCGCCTTGAGTTGTTCGCGCTGCGACCGCTGCCAACTTTCGGCCGCCGTCTTGTCGGTGGGCAAGGTGTGCGATCGCGGCAGTTTGCCCAGCAGGCCGAGTGCCAGGCGATGGAAATCGAGATTCGCATCGGGCAACGGAACGTGCAATTGCTCGGCCGTTTTTAGCTCAGGCTCCGAGGGAATTTCAGTGCGAACGAAGTTCTTGTCGTTGGGATAGAAAAAGTCTCCCAACATGGCATAGAGTTGTTCGCGATTTTCTTGCTCGAAGTTGTGCGTGCCGGGCACGTGATTGATGTGCGAGCGCAGGCGATTCTCGGCGCCATGCAAGGCGAAGATCGGCCTGGCCGCTTGCAGTAGCGGCTCGAGCGTATGGCCCGACTTGAAACAGCAGTCGTCACTGGCGTTGTAGGTTAGCAGCGTGGGCCGACCGGCTCGCAGCGCCGTCAGGTGCGTGTAGTCGGCGATCAGGGCCATGTCAGTCGGGGCTTGCTCGGAGTCTCCCATGTCGTCGAACAAGATGTTGGTGCGAAAGCTGCCATAGCCGGCCACAGGATTTGCCAAAGTTACGCGCTCATCGAGCCCGCTAATGAGGATCGTCTGCCACCCGCCGCCGGACAGGCCCGAGACCGCGACTCGTTTGGGATCGGCATGCTCGAGCGCCAACCCTATGTCAAGCCCGCGGCTCATCGCCAAATAAAACGGCGCCAGGCCGCTAGCGCCACACAGGTCGAGCTGGTTCATGCGGTAATGCGAAAAGCCGGGCGTCCTCAGTTGGCCCATTCCGAACCATTCCAGATCCAACACCAGCATGCCGCGTTTGGCCAGATTCATCGAACGAAGTTGTTTGTAATGGACCGCCTTGCCCTCCGGCGCGTGGCCATTGACATGCATCGCCAGCGGCACGAGCCCCTCAAGTTTGTCGGGCAGGTAGAGCAATCCTGGGATCCACATCCCCGGGAGCGCCTCGTAGCGGAACTTGCGAATCCGATAGCCGGCCCCGCCGTCGATCGTATCGAGCCATTCGACGCCGCACTTGGCGTCGCGCCATTGGGCCGCAGCGCCGCGAAACACGATTTGATCGAGCATGTCGCGGCGAATTTCCGCTGCCGCCTGCTCCCATTGCGCCCGGCTGGTAAAGGACGACAGCTTGACGATGCGCGGTACGATGAAGGCTCGCATTTCCTTCAAGGGTTCTCCCGGCGGAAGTGACGGCGCCTCGAGCGCCGTCTTGAGATTGGCAAGTTGGTCGCCGCGGGCCGCCGTCGCGAGTGAAGTACACAAGCTCACCACGGCCAGAGTCGCCGCCAGCGCGATACATTGTATTTGCTGCACGAAACACCTCTTTAGATTGCAATCGTCACGGACTTTTCGCTTCCTCGAAGCCGGGCAGCGTGCCGATGTCGTATTGCACCTGTTTGAGAAACGCGAGCAGGTCGGCCAGGGCTTGCGGATCGACCGTTTTCTCCAAGCCTTCGGGCATCAACGATTGGCCGCTGCTTTTGATGTGCTCGATGTTCTTCTTCAGGATTGTTTCGGTCACGCCTTTGTCTCGCCCCAGCGTGATGCTGTTGGCAGTTTCGGCCAGAATCAGCCCGGTGAGCGTGCGACCGCTATCGTCAACCACGATGTAACTGACGTAGGTCGGTTGAACCTCGCGATTTGGATCCAGAATCGCTTCGAGAAGTGCAGCCGGTGTGCGGTTGCGAATCAGAGCCAGATTCGGTCCCACCTGATTGCCGCGCTCGCCCAGCCGATGGCAGGCCATGCACTCGCGCTCGAAGACTTTGTCGCCGCGCGTGGCATCGCCCGAGAGCGACAGTGCGGATTGAAAGCGGGCGAGGACTTCGTTGCGAGGGCTATTGGCGCCGCCGAACAGTTTTTGGGCATGCTCGCGCACCGCTGGATCGGTGTGGTTCAAGAGACTCGTGCGCGTGGCCCGCGTAATCTGGCTGGGTGTGATCTGATCGCGATCGCACGCGCCCAGCAATTCTCCCGCCCAAGTTTGGCGCGAGGCCAGGGCCACGATGATTTCTTCCTGCACTTTCGGATTGCACCCACGCCAGGCTTTGACCAGACTGCTCGCCACTTCCGGCTCGGAAAATCTTGCTAAAGTGCGCACGGCCAGCATTTGCAGCGGCTCGGGCTGTTGCGGATCAAGGAGCGCCGCGAAGACTTCGAGCGCGGGCTTTCCGCCGCCAAATCCCAACAGCCGCACGGCTTCTTCACGTTCTCCGCTGGCGGCTTCGGAGTTTGTTGCCTGCTGGGCGGCTTGTGCAAACAACTTACTCAACATCGCTGTCGCCGCTGGCGAGGCATTGGTCTTGACCGTTTCCAACGAGCTGCCTGATCGTTGCAGCCCGGCGCCCAGCCCGAGTATGACCGCACGTTGGACCGACAATTCGCGCTCGCTGGCGGATACAGCTTCGAGGACGCGGTTGATCTCGGCCGGCTGGCGGCGAGCGCCCACGATCGTGGCCAGTTGGTCAAGCCAGACCGAAGCTGGGGGTTGAGCCAGAAAGTCAGATTTGTTCACAAGCGCCACGAGTACCCGGTCCGAGCGATCGGCCGTGGACGACAGCACGGCCGTGCGAATCCAGGGCTCCGCGCAATCGCTCTTTGCGATGCGTGCCAGCGCGTCGACCGCGCGAGCATCGCTCGTTTCGCCCAAGGTCAGCGCGACTTGAAAGCGGACGCGCGGTTCGGGATCGGCGGACAGCGATAGTATTCTGTCGAGTAGCGCCGACGAGTTGGCCATTCTCGACTCGGCCAGCCGCACGGTGTGTTCGCGCACGCCGGGGGACGTATCACTCAGTCCGGCCATCAGATCAGGCTCTGTCAACGCACCAAGCCCCTGGAGTGTCCATAGGATATGCATCCGGGCTAATGCCGACTGTGTTTCGGCTAGTCGTCGCCGCAATAGGCCAACGACCGAGGCATCCTGGCGTTCAAACAACAGCCGCGCGGCCGTATCGCGCCACCATCCGCTGGGGTGTTCCAGCGTGGCGACCAGTTCGGCGGTCGTCACTTTGCCCAATTGCGGTTGTTTTGGCACTTTGAAGCCGGGCGGCGTGAGCCGATAGATGCGGCCCTTGTCGCGCCCACTGGTCAGATCCAAATACTTCACGACGTCGTTGGCAATGTGAATCGACTCGATCACTTCGCGCGACATATCGAGCACATATAAGGTGCCATCCGGCGCGTTGATGCAATTGACCGGCCGGAACCATATATCGGTCGAGCGGACGAACTCGGTGTTCTGGTCGGCCCGCTCGGAGCGAAACGTCGCTCCATCGGGCGTCAATTTGCGGCGATGAATCAGATTGTTTTGCGAGCAGCCGACGAACAAGTTGCCCTGATACTCTGGTGGATACGCATGGCCACGATAGATCGTTAGCCCCGCGGCGGCATCGATCACACCGTGACTCAGCCCGGCCGAATTGGGTGAACGCTCGCCGGCAGCCAGTCGCCGGCTGGAGCGGATCTCGCGCCATTTTTCGATCGGGCTGGTGCGAAAGATCGGCGTCACGCCCCGCGCCAGGTCATTGATCGCGGTGTCGACGGCCAGGTACTGATTGCGCGCCAAATCGTGTTGCGGCAAGACGACGTGGTAGGCCGGCTTCGATTCGCTGCACAAGAAACGATTGAACCAATCGTCGAACGCGTTGCCGAACTGCTTCGAGCCGCTCACCGTCTCAAACGTTTCATTTACCGGATCGAAACGAAAATCGCGGCCAGAGAGCACGATGGGCAGGGCCCCGGGTTTGCCGCCCGGACGAATGGCGCCGCCGTTCGATGAACCCGAGCCATAGATGGCGTGGTCGATGCCCCAGTTCAGATTGTTCACGCCCCCTTGCTGATTGCGATCGCCGAAGCCGGTGAAAGCCTTTCGTTTCAAATCGGCCTGGTGGTCGCCATTATTATCTTTCAAGTACCAGATATCGGGCGCAGCGGCGACATAGACGCCCCCTTTCCAGCAGACGATGCCCGTGGGCCAGACGATCTTGTCGGCAAAAATCGAGCTCCTGTCGTACTTGCCGTCGTTGTCGGTATCTTGGAGATAACGCACACGGCCCAGCGGTGTTTCACCGGCCTTGGGCCGGTAGGGGTAGTCGATCATTTCGGCGACATACATACCGCCGTTTTCGTCGAAGCAGGCCGCCACCGGATCGGTCACGTCGGGCTCATTCGCCACCAGATCCATCTGGAAGCCGGCCTGAGCTTCGAATGTCTTGACCGCTTCTGCCGGAGTCTTGGCTGGGACGGGCTTGAGAAACTCAACCAGCGACTGGCCCTGCGAAGCGCCAGGCACGGTGTCTTTTTCTGAAGTGGGGTCTTTGTCTGTATTGGCAGCCGCCACCGGCGCGGTGCTGGCGACTGGCGCGTTGCGTCGGCGAAGATCGACGAGCATGTCGCGCGAGCGGCGGAAGTATTCGACCGGCACTGCCTTTTCCGGATTCTTGCGTGCCTGGTGACCGGCGATTTGTTCGTCCAGCCGCGCCAACAGCCAATCGAGATCCGCCTCGCGATAAGGTGGCTTGCCGTCCAGATACACATAGACGGGGTTCGTGTGCGCTTCGGCATCCGCGCTGCCGTTAGATGAAGTGGAAAACGCGCGGGCCGCGACCCAACTCGATTCCTTGAGCTCGATCGATTCGGCCAGCTCCAGCCACTGGCACGTTCCGCTCTCGGCCGGCACTTTCAACTCGCTCACCACGTGGCCATTGATCACCAATTGCACGTTCGTGACGGGAGCCGTTTCGCTGCGAACTCGCACGCGGGCTTTCACCGTGCGCGGCGCCGCGCCGGTCGTCGAAATAATATCGCCGGGCAATTTGTCGTCGACTTCCAGTAGCACGAGCGGACCCGTGGTCATGAAGCTGCGACCTTGCGCCGCCCCGGCCATCCAATCCTTGAAGTTCGGCTCGCCGTCGAGATGGACATACGTACGGCAATCGCCCAACTTGCGGCAGGCCGGATAGTCGCAGGCCGCGATGCCGGGAAAGCGAAAGCCGGTATTGAGTACGCGATACCAGCCGTCGAGCCCAATACCCCGATAAATGCCGAATTGCAGCAGCTCGACGCCGTTGGTCGAGCCCTGCACGAGGTCGGCCCAAATTTCGAGTCCGTATCCGCCGTGTGCGTGAAACGCATAGCCGCCTTGCTTTTGGGTTTCATCTCCAATCGTGCCGAAGACCGGACCCAGGTTGGGGTCGAATTTCGATCCCTCGAACACCAGGGAATCGCGCAGGAAAAGATTCAAATGGCCAAACACGACGTTGCGATATTCCTGGCCCGAGACGATCTGGTAGTCGCCCCGTTTGCGAATCGACTTGGTGCCCAGCCCGCGCAGTTGCGGTGTGACTAGCTCGGGCATCAATCCTGGATAGGCGTTGGTCTCGTTATAGGCCAACACCATGCCCAGTCGGATGTCTTCGGCTTCGAGCAGATCGAAGATCGTTTTTTCATCGGCGTCGCTTGCGCGAATGAAGTGTAAGTGGGGATCGCCGGAGTACCAGCCTCGTGCGGCCATCGGCACGGTCCGAGCAATCGCGACCTTCGAGTCGTGCGACGTGCCGGACGCGGCGCGTGTCGTGAGCACCTCGGGCCGATACTCAAAGCCTTTCCAGACTTCGATACGAACCTGACCCTCGGGCACGTCAACGCTGAACGTGCCGGGCGTGTAGAAGAAGTGGCCGAAATAGCGGATCGGCGCTTTGCTGGGTCGATTGCCGGCCAGGGACTCGGGCCATTTGCCATTAAGGCTATAGGCCGAGAGCGGATTGTCCTGAGGCTGGTAAAAATTTCCGTCTGCGCCAACCACGTTCACTCGACACAGAGTCGGCTTACCAGTCGCGCCGTCAACTATCGAGATGTTAAGCCGAGCCGTCTTGGCCCCGGTGGCGACCGCCACTTTACCTTCAGCATTGAAACCCGGCGGCGTGAAGATGTAGGCTTCGTCGGCCGGGTTGACCGGCGTCGAGTCGAACTGGCCGGGCTGGCCCCAACAGTTCGAAGTGATTCCAAAAAAGGAACTCACGAATGCCAGACAGAACCAAGGCGCAGCAAACCGTCGAGGCAAACTCATTTGGCGGTCATTCCCGGGGGTGCGAACAAGGCAGGTCGATGTGTGTCCCAATCGAGACAGCATCTTATCGATTGCAATGCTACACCGAACCCTGGGACCCCGCAACGATTTTTGGATCGCCGAGCCACGAGAAGCTATGAATTGACGTCGGCTATTTGGCCGCCTCTGGCGATTTTCCGACGGCGTCCGCTACCCGCAGATCCTTCGCATCGGGATTTTGCACGACTTCATCGGCGACTGGAATCGTCGAATAATAGCCCACCATCATTTCTTCGTAGGTTTGCAGCCCGAAGCGGACTGTCTTCGTGGGATCGGGATTGTACGGGTTCGCCTCCGAGTTGTCGTAGTGCGCCGTGCAAATCAGGCGGGAGCCCTTGGGCATCAGCTTTGGCTCAGCCAAATCGTAGCGCAACTGCCAGGCGAAATCGTAACGCGGCACGTCGAGCAGCGTCTCGCGGCGACCATCTGCAAATTCCAATTCAAAGCGGAATGCCTTGCCGCGATAGTGCATGTGCGGGAACAGATTCAACAGCAGCGTATCCTTCAAGATCAGTACGCGCGAAATTACTTCGGCGTTGTCGGCTCCGGGAGGAATCTCGAAGTTCGTGTTGACCGACATGTTGTAGCGAACTCGCTTCTTGACCGAACCCGGCTTGGCGAAATTCAGGCCGACATAGCTGCGATCGGTCTGCTTGGTGCCATTGGGCGTGTAGTGGAGTTGGATATAGAATTTCGTGCCGGCTTCGACGCGCACGGCCGCTCCCTGCGGATAGCGCCAGGGGTTCATGCCGGGCGCATACAGGGCGACAATCTGGCCCACGGCCTGGGCTTCTTCCGGGTTTTGCAACACGCGGCCTGGCGGAACGGCGAACAGCACCACGTGATGTACGACCGCGGTGTTGCCCGGACGGGCTTCGGCGCTCGTGATCCATACGTCTTCCTTAAAGCCCGGGTCGATTTCGAAGTATTGATAGTCGACCGTTCCCTCGGCGGGCACGGCGTAAGGCTCCTTCATCTGATACACGGCGTCGGGCTTGCCGATTCGCCAGCCCACGGTGAACGCGGGGGGCGCGGGCGCTTCCGACTTGTTGCCTTCCGGGCAACCGTTGTCGATCCAACTCAAGATTGTCTGCTTCTCGTGGCTGCTCAAACTGCAGTCGTTGCCGAATTTTCCGAACTGCGGATCGGCGAACCAAGGGGGCATCCGATTTTCGCTTACCACTTCGCGAATCGTCGCGGCCCATCCGACCACTTCGTCATAGCTTGTCAGCGGAAACGGCGCCAGCTCGTGCTCGCGATGGCACTCGACACAGCGTCGATTGAAGATCGAAGCCACCTGCTTGCTGTAGGTGATTTCGCCGTGCGGCTCGATCTTGGAAACTCGCGAGATCAAACAGCCGGAAAAATCGCTCGTCGGCTGGCTGACCGGTTTGCCAGCCAACAGCTCGTCGATCGCCTCGGCCAGATCGCGGCGCATCGGTTTGCTGCGCTGTCCGCTCACGCCATACTGATCGTCCACGCGGCCGTGATAGCGCACCACGCGCTTTTGATCGAGCAAGAAGACTTCCGGCGTGCGCGTGGCGCCCACGGCGTCGGCCAGCACGTTGCCGGCATCTTTCAGCAGCGGAAATTCGAGTTGGTTGGCGTTGACGAAGTTCGTCAACTTGGTGGGCGTGTCGTGCATATTGGCGTCAACGCCCACCACGAGCACGCCGCGCTCGGCGTACTCGCGCGCGATCGTGGCCAGGCGCGGAGCATAGAGCTTAGCCAGCGGGCACTCGGCGCCCAGGAAAACCAGCACGACCGCCTTCTTCTCGGCATATTGCTCGAGTGAGTGAGAGTTGCCGTGAAAATCCCGCAACGTGAAATTCGCTACGGTCTTTCCCACCGCCGGGTCGTCGGCCGCCCGGGCCGCGCTCAGCAGGATCAAACCAAGTGAGCAAGCACACGTCGCGACAAGCAAAGGTTTCAACATCGGATCCTCACTGAGCGTTTGTAATGTTCTTTTCGACGGCTTCTAACGATCCGCAACTTTTTTGTATTCGATCCACGACGTCTGCGTGATCAACTGTTCGAGCGACGCAAACGAGATGGCAGCATTGGTAGCAAATCGGGGACTCGAATTGGCCGGGAACGTCGCCAGGGTCGCGTCTCCGACCAGAAATACGTTGAAATCTTTCGAAAGATTCTGAAATCCGGCCGTCGTTTTGCAAAAACACATGTCCGTGGCGTACCCGGTCAGCAACACATGACGAATACCCTGGGCTTTCAAGAATTGTTTCAACGGCTCGTAGCCCGGCAAATCATAAATCACGACGTCGGCCGGGTCGACATCAACATCCTTGGTGACTGGAATCGGCAAGTCCCAAAAACCCGCGTTGTTGAACCGCGGACCGGCGTCGAGCCCGCCGAACTGCTTGAAGTAATCGATCACCGGCTTATCGGCCGAAAGCCGCAGGCGGCTGGGCACCGGTTCGCCTCGGTAAACGAAGCCATTGAGCTTGG
>JAYVCO010000117.1:0-4665 GCA_043749935.1 Planctomycetia bacterium | reverse complement strand
GGAGAAGTACGAAACCGGCAAAGTCCAGAAAGCGGCCGCGGAGGTCTATCGTAAGCAAGGCTCCACGATCAAGCCGCCGGCCAACCTGCAAAAAAGATTCAAGCAGGCCTTCGAGGAGGAGCAGATTCGCGACATGGAGCGGCTGTGGTATCAAGTGGGGGACGATCGCTCGCAACTGGCTCGCCAGTTGGTGCAGCTCGTGGCGCGGCTGGGCGAGAAATATCAGGTTGACGAGCTGGCCTCGAAATACACGTTCACCGGCCGCACCCCGCTGACGGTTCCGCAGGCGCTTGAAGTCAAAGAAGAGTTGGAGACGATCGACCGGCTGCTCAAGCAACTTGAGGAAGCCTCGAAAACTGCGCAAATCGGCGTGATCGATTTGGAAGAGCTGTCGCAGTTCGCCGAACCGGGCGAAGTCGACAAGCTGAATCAGTTGCAAAAACAGATCGAGGAGTATCTGCGCCAGGCGGCCGAACAGCAAGGTCTGGAACGCGGGCCCAAAGGCTACCAGCTTACGCCCAAGGCCTACCGCTTGTTTCAGGGCAAGTTACTGGAACGGATCTTCAGCAGCTTGCAGGCTTCTCGCACCGGTCGCCACCAGGGTCCAATCGTGGGCGAAGGATCGGTCGAACTGCAACGCACCAAGCAGTATGAGTTCGGCGATTCGGTCGCCAACATGGACATGCCGGCCTCGCTGATCAACGCCATGGTCCGCGGCGGACCGGGCCTGCCGATCCGGCTGAAGCAGGAAGACATTCAAATCCACCGCACCCGAAATACGCCCAAAGCCGCCACTGTCGTGCTGATGGACATGAGCGGGTCGATGCGCTATGGCGGACTCTACGTCCATGTGAAGCGGATGGCGCTTGCGCTTGAGGGGTTGATTCGGCGCGAGTATCCGGGCGATTATCTGCAATTCGTCGAAATGTACAGCTTCGCCAAGCCGGTTCGCTCGGCTGATATCGCCGCGCTGATGCCGAAGCCGGTCACGGTGTTCGATCCGGTCGTGCGGTTGCGGGCCGACATGAGCCGCGAGGACATTAGCGAGTATTACATTCCGCCGCACTTCACCAACATTCAGCACGCGCTGCAAATGGGTCGGCAGTTTCTGGCCGCGCAGGATACGCCCAATCGGCAGATCATTTTGATTACCGACGGGCTGCCGACGGCCCACTTCGAAGGTCCGCACCTGTTCCTGCTCTATCCGCCGGACGAAAGCACCGAAAAGGCGACGATGGCCGAGGGGCACCGCTGCCAGCGCGAGCAGATTACGATCAATATTTTTCTATTGCCCAGTTGGTCGCAATCGAGCGAGGATGTACAGTTTGCCTACCGCCTGGCCGAATCGACGCACGGTCGCGTGTTTTTCACGGCCGGCCGAGATTTGGACCGCTACGTCGTCTGGGACTATTTGAATCGACGGCGCGACATAATTTCTTAACGGTATCTCCTAGCTGTATTTCCCAACTGCGAGCTATTCGGAAGTCTCACCCTATGTCCGCGTCTCATACGAGCCAGCCGCCGCGTGCGATGATCTATGGCGCGAACGGTTACACCGGCCGGCTGATCGCCCGCCATGCGGTCGAGCGTGGGTTGAAGCCGGTGTTGGCCGGGCGCAGTTACCAGGCTCTGACGGCCTTGGCCGCTGAGCTTGATTGTCCGGCTGTCAGTTTCGGCTTGCGCCAGCCGGCTCAAATTGCCGAACAAATCAAATCGTTTTCGGTCGTGCTGAATTGCGCGGGGCCATTTTCGCAAACGGCTAGTCCGATGATCGATGCCTGCCTGTCGGTCGGGGCTGACTATCTGGATATCACTGGCGAAATCGCCGTGATCGAACTGGCAGCCGCACGCAGCGAGCGCGCCAAGCAGGCCGATGTGGCTCTGATTCCGGCCATGGGGTTCGACGTGGTGCCCAGCGACTGTTTGGCCGCGCTCTTGGCCGAGCGATTGCCGAGCGCGAAAGTCCTGCAATTAGCTTTTTCCGGAACCGGTGGCCTCAGCGCCGGCACGGCCAAGACCATGCTCGAAGCCCTGCCGGGTGGCGGCCGCGTGCGAATCGATGGCGAAATCCGTCACGTGCCAATCGCTTGGAAGATGCTCGAGATCCCCTTTCCCAACAAGAAACAATGGGGCATGACAATCCCCTGGGGAGATGTGGCCAGCGCCTACTATTCGACAGGGATCCCCAACATCGAGGTCTACACAACGACTCCGCGCAAACAGATCGAGTGGTTGCGACGCGTGCGATTCGCGTTACCCATTTTGGCCTTCAAGCCGCTGCAAAGCGTCGGTCGGAGGTTGATCGATCGCAAGATCAAAGGTCCCTCGGATACGGAAAGGCAACTCACCCGATCGTTGCTATGGGGGCGCGTGAGCGACGATCGCGGCAAATCGGTCTCGGCCAACTTGGAAACCCTGAGCGGTTACCACCTGACGGCGCTGACGGCCGTGGCCGCGCTCGAACGAACCTTGGCGCGTCAGGTTCCGCGAGGCTTCTCGACGGCTTCGCAAGCGTTCGGCAAGGATTTCATCTTGAGCTTCCCAGATACCGAGATCTTTTGGGAGCTGCCAACCGATGCGTAGGCCCACGGGCGTGAGTTGGACGCCCTGCCTAGCTGGTCTCGGAAATTGTCGCTTCGCTCGATGTCGCTGCCTCGGGCGGCTTCTCGCCGCTGGACCGAGCGTCGACTCCGCCCAGCCAATATCCCAGACCAAAGGCCGCCGCCGCCACGACTAGCAGCAACACCGCTTGGAGGTAAATAGCGGTGCGAGAAATCAAGACGTGATCGTCGATCATCGAGTCGGTGTCCAAGCCGTCTTCCGTTGTGGAGCTCACGGGAATGGGGCGCTGGCGGATGGCCAGGTCTGGCAAATCATCGAAGAACGCCAAAGCCGCTGCCGTTGGCAGCTCCACTTCTTCCTCGGGGGCCGGCTCACTTTCGGTCGTTTTGACCGGCACTGGCTCGCCCGGCACGGTCACCAACGCCAGGCACTTGGGGCATGCCACTTCGTAACCGATCTTGCGGCGGGTAACGCTCAGCACGCGACGGCACTCGGGACAAACAAATCGAACCGGCATGGCAGGCTTCCGAGTTCAAAATAAAGCTCAAACCGCCTGGCACGCAGCGCCGGGCTCTCTGCTATTTTAGGCTCTCGAACGGGCCTTGTCTGGCTAAGCGCGTTAAAATCCGCTCGACCAACACGATTGACGGGCGCGATGGCAGGGTCGAAGCGTCAGATTCACGTAAGCCCGCCGATTGCTGTCAATCGCGATCGTGCGGTACCGAGGGCGGTCCGAGCGAGTTGATGCCCTGGGCTAATACCAGGCAGAGCAGGTCGATTGCCCAGAGAATGCCCGCGCCTAACGCAATGCGATCCAAAACAGCCGCGGCCGGCGCATCTTCCATGGCGCCCAGCAGCCTACCGACACCCATCACAACCACGATTGTGACGGGAAGCACGCAAGCCGCCGTGACCAGAATCGTTAGCACGCTTCGAGAAATCAACGTTGGGCTCCGCTCGTGACAGTTCTCCTAGTTTTCCCAGTTATGTGAGTTAGCGGACAGGGTGTCAACCCGCGCCGTTTTTGGCCCGGAATTGACTCCCCAGCGCCAGCGGACACAATAAAGCTTGGAGAAGAGGGTCCCCGCACGGTTTGTATCGAGCGGGTCGGCCGCACGCGATCTGCTTCTGTTCCACCCATTCACTTCGTTTACCGGAACATCGAAGGAACTTTCTTATGACCCGATGGGGCCGGTCATCCCTGCCGCTGGCGGGCTGTTTAGCAATCTTGGCAGCGAGTGTTTGGATTCTGGCCGGGCAAGCGGCCTGCGCCTCGACCCTGCTGCTCAAGGATGGGCGGCAACTGCATGGCAAACTCGCGCCGCCCATATCCGGCATGGCCGACAATCCGCTCTCGCCGAAAGGGGATGCGGCGAAATCGATCTGGTTGATCGACGATGGCTTGAAACGGGTGTTCGTTCCCCGACTTCAAGTCCTCAAAATACTCGACGCCGATTCAGGACCAGTCAAGGAAAAGATCGGCATCGAACAGCACGTGGCCACTGCCGGGGCGCGATTGGGTCGCATGGGGCCGATCGTCAAAGTAACGCCCATCAACGAATACGGACGCCGCACGTTTTCGATGATGATCGACAATAGACGCTTGGATGTCATTCAAGGCATCACCACGATTACAGGCTCTTGGACCAAGTTCGAATCGCTCGTTACGAAGAAGAAGGCGGTCATCTGGGACATGCGGGTGAAAACTAGCTCCATTCCCATTGCTGATCTCAAAGCATTGTTGGCCTGGCGCATCAAGCCCGACGATCTCGACCAGCGATTGAAAGTGGTGCGACTTTTCGTGGAAATGGAACTGTTTCAGGAAGCCGAAAAGGAACTGGCGGGCGTCGTCAAGGATTTTCCCAACGAGCCGGACCTGGCCAAGGAAGTCCTATCGCTTGGCCAGTCCCACGCGCGCCGGATTGTCGACGAGATCAAGACGCGCCGCAAATCGGGCCAACACCAACTGGCGTATCGGATGTTGGAAACCTTTCCCAACAAAGGGGTAGCCGGCGATATCTTGCAACAAGTCAGCGAGATGCTCGAAGAATATCGCGAGATCGTCAAGAAAGTCGAGCAACTTCACGTCGATTTGGCGGCCCG
>JAYVCO010000116.1:0-2224 GCA_043749935.1 Planctomycetia bacterium | reverse complement strand
AAGCACTGCTGGACAAGCCAGCAGTGGCACCCGAGAGCTCAGACTCGACGGCGGATTTCATTTTCTCGCCGGCGACCCGGTGCGCAACAAGGCCGGCATTGCAGCCCACGATACGGCGGGCGAGCCGATCTTCTCTTCCTACGGCAGTGCGACTGCCGACGGACTGCACGCACTGGTGCTCTGCGGTCTGACGCCCAAAGATCCGCGTGTGACGGCAGCGCTACAGTGGCTCTCCGACAATTTCTCCGCCACGGAGCATCCGGGCAAATTCGCCGCCGACCGTGCGACGGCGCGGGACGGGCTTTACTTTTATTACGCGGCATCGCTCGCCGAGACCCTGGCCGAGCTCAAAGTTCCGCAGCTGACAACGGGGCCTCACCGGATCGATTGGGCCGCGGAGTTATCCGTGGAGCTACGCGAGCGGCAACATGCAGATGGCAGCTGGGCCAATGATCAGGTTGCCCAGCGCGAAGACGACCCGCTGGTGGCGACCGCCTTCGCGATCCGAGCGCTGGCGGCCTGCCAAGGCATCCTAAAAAAGTAGACGCGGCAACTTGTCGCGCTTCCAAACTATTAAACACCGAGAGCACAGACGACACGGAGTTTAGGGTTTGCTTCCCCCCCTCCGTGTTCTCTGTGCTCTCTGTGTTTTTTTCTTCCGCCTTTGGAGGCTTAACGCAAAATCTTGCGTTCTCCGCCGGTGGCTTCGACCAGCGGCGGTCCACCCGGCTCGGGCTTCGACCATTCCAGAATGATCTGCCGCGACTGCTCGATCGGCTGCGGACGGGTGACCTGATGGGCCGAATCGTTCGGCCCGCTCGACGGACCGGCCGGCGCTTGTCCGCCGGTCGACTTGCTGGCCGTCGCCGACTTCGGCCGCCATTTCAAACCGCCAGCTGCGCGAGCGGCAATCTCGTCTGCGGCATCTTTCGATGCAGTGGCATTAGACGCTCCGCTCGCCGCACGATTGTCGGCGAAATTCTCGGTGTAGCTGCTAGCTCCGCCGTTGTCTGCTACGTTGCTCGCGGCCCGATAGATCAAGTTCGGCGCGGGCCGGCTCCGCCGATCGTTGGCTGCCAAGAGCGGCGCGGTGCGGCCCGGTGTCTCCGGCGTGCCGCGGAGTGCCGGACTTCCCTGGCGGACCCAGCCCAGCCACGAGTTTTGCAGCACGGCCAGGTTGTCGTACCCGTACGCGGCGTTCGTCGCACGGGTCCAGTTCTGGTCCCGCAGCCCGTCCGAAAGGAAGTTCAAGAATTTCTTCCGGCCACCCTGCTGAATCAGGTAGCGGGCCAGCGAATAGCCTTGCGAGTACAACGGCATCACGTCGCGCGGATATTCCCGCATCACGAACATCTGGCTGAAGGGAATGCCGCGGTTGGTGCGCAGAAAATCAATCAGCATCGACTGCTGCTTGGCCTTCTCGCTGACATGCTCGACCGTGGTGCAGGCTCCCTCGTCGGCCCACCGCGGCAGCGGCTGGCGAAAGTGAGTCGCAAAGATGGTGTGCGTGACTTCGTGCGGTAACACCGAGTCCAAGATACGCTCGCGCGAGCCCTGAATCGTCATCTGCCAGCCGAACACCTCGCCCCGCTCGAACAAAAAGCTGGTCGCCCCGCCGGCCCCCAGGGTCTCGCCGACTTGCAGCGTGATCGGGCAAGGCTGAGCCCAGTCGGGCAGCTCGCGGCCGAGCCACTCGATGGCCAACTGCTGGCGGTACTTTTCCGCCGCGTCGCAAACCTCGCGGGCAATCTCCGGCGTGGGTCCGCTGACGACAAAGTTCGAAGAACGATGACTGGCGCCCATCGCTGCGATCGCCGCGGCGAGCGCAAAGGTGCGAAAGATGCGAGCTTCCATGCTCTGGTGAAACTCCGCTTGAAAGGCTGGGTCTGCGAAGGGGCCGCGGTTCGATCCTTCGAATCGCGGCAAAACTGCTAGCACGGGGGAACTGCGAGGCTGTTTTGCGAAGGGCCAGTGTATCGAGGGAGCCAGAATCGACCTAGAGCGATTTCTCACCCTGTGCAAGCATCCGCACGAGCGCGGCGTTGGCCGGCGGAAACTCGTACTGCGTCAATTCGCGCGGCGCGACCCAGCGGCAATTCTCCGGCAGCGGTCCCACGGGGCCACTCGGCACGCAGCGAAAAAAAGTCAGCCGCAGTTCGCCGTGAGCGTAACGGTGTTCGACGGTAGCGAGCGGCTCGTCGCGCGAGTTGGCGAGTACAACTTC
>JAYVCO010000115.1:0-6270 GCA_043749935.1 Planctomycetia bacterium | reverse complement strand
AAGCACTGGCCTGATTTCAAGAGGAAAAAATAGTGGTTGGTGGTTGGTGGTTAGTGGCTAGTTTGTAGGTCACGGCCTTGGCCTGACGAAATATGGGTTGGGGTATCGGGGCTGAGGGTTGGTGAATTCAAGCAGGTGTTCTATTGCGTAGATCACGAGCCGCCGTCGGCGGCCCGCCGGAGGCTTTTTGGGAAGTAGGGATTCGGGGTTAGGGACTGGGGATTAGCAAGGCAGAAAATGCAACAGGTCAATCTTTGAATTCGCAAAGCCATCAGCTCCGAACCCCTAGCTCCTGCTCCGTCAGGCCAAGGCCGTGACCTACAAACTGATCCCCAACCCCGAATCCCGACTTCACGCTCGCTTGCAATTGAAAGGCAATTTGTCCACGATGTCTGGGGCTGTGGTTTCATTCTGGTTAGTGGAATTGAACATGACTCGCTATATCGCCGCTTGGTTGTTACTTGCTGTCCTCATCACCCCCAGTCTTTCATTGGCCAGCGATTGGCCGCAGTTCCGGGGGCCGGATGGGCAGGGGCACTCGGCCTCTAAGAATGTGCCGCTCACTTGGAGCGAGACGGAAAACCTGGCTTGGAAAGTGGCTTTGCCGGGCTTGGGGTGGTCGTCGCCTTCGATCGCGGGCAAGCAGATCTGGGTCACGACGGCTGTCGACGAAGGGCACTCGTTGCGAGCAATCTGTATCGATCGCAGCAGCGGAAAGATCGTGCACGACGTCGAAGTGTTTCAACTGGCAGAGCCGGGGTCGATTCATGGCAACAATAGCCACGCCTCGCCCACGCCGGTAATCGAGGGCAGTCGGGTCTATGTGCACTTCGGCGGTCACGGAACGGCTTGCCTTTCGACGGATGGCCACGTCGTTTGGAAAACGCAGGAGCTCAAATACAAGCATCAGCATGGCCCGGGCGGCTCGCCGGTCATCTGGAAAGATCTGCTGATCCTGAGCTGCGACGGGACTGACGTGCAGTATGTCGTGGCGCTGGATAAAGCCACAGGCGAGATTCGCTGGAAACGCGGCCGCGAGCACATCAGCGAGGCCCGTCAGTCGGGCAAGGCCGAAGCGCCCATGGCCTATTGCACGCCACTATTGATCGAAGTCGACGGCCAGACGCGCCTGGTCAGCCTGGGCAGCGACGCGATCGTGGCCCACGACCCTCGCACCGGCGAGGAACTGTGGTGGTTTACGTTCAACGGATACTCGAACGTGTCGCGGCCGGTCTTTGCCAAAGGGCTGTTGTTTTTCAGCTCCGGTTTCGGCTCGCCTATTTTCTATGCTGTCAAAGTCGATGGCCGGGGGGACGTGACGGCGACCAATAAAGCATGGAATCTGACCAAGAGCGGCATCGTGCCCTTGGATGTCTCGCCTTTGGTGGTGGGGGACGAGTTGTACATCATCAGCGACTCGGGCATCGGCACCTGTCTGGACGCGACGACCGGCAAGCAGCACTGGCAGCAACGCCTGGGCGCCAAGTTCTGGGCGTCGCCAGTGTATGCCGATGGCCGGATCTATTGCCTCGACGAAGAGGGAACCAGCACGGTGTTGGCGCCGGGCAAGAAGTTCGAGAAGCTAGCCACGAACAAGCTGGACGACAAAGCCCAGGCGTCGCCCGCCATCGTCGACGGCGTGATTTTCCTGCGCACGGCAAAACATCTGTATCGAATCGAGCAGCAATAACAGCCGATCGAGATCTCGGGCACGAACGGAGCGACTATGATTTGCCGGGTGCCACTGGCGTGTCGCCAGTGCGAGCAACGGAACACTGGCGACACGCCAGTGGCACCCATTAGAAGACGATTAAGAGTAGTCGCTTCACCTGTCCCACGACGGCCGGTAAGCTAAACTTTACTGGTATGTTTGTGCCGTGCCCGTGGGCGACCAGTCTGGGGAGAACCTTGATGCGGCGGAAGGCCTGGATGTTGGGGCTTTTGCTGGCGCCGCTCTTGGCGTCCGCCGCACCGGCCGACACGCTGTCGGAGGTGCGCGAGCGCGGGCGGCTGTTGTGGGGCGCCGATAGCGAGGGGGGCGGACCCTATGTCTATCCCGATCCGGCCGATCCGCGACGCATGACCGGTTTCGAGGCGGAACTGGCGGCGCTTCTGGCAGCCGATTTGGGCGTGCAGGCCAAGTTTGTCCAGGGGCCGTGGCAGAATCTGCCAGCGCTTTTGGAGACCGGGCAGATCGACCTGGTGCTCAACGGTTATGAGCTGACTCCGGCCCGGGCGGGGCGGATGGAGCACACGCGGCCCTACTATATCTATCAGTTGGTGCTGCTCGGTCGACGAGACAACCCGCGACTAACCCGCTGGCAGGATCTCGACGAGTTGCGACTCGACCAGCCGAAGCTCAAAATCGGCGTGTTAGAAGCATCCGGCGCGCACACGTACCTGAACCAGCATTACGCCGAGAAGGTCGAGATTGTCGTGTATGAAGGCACGACCGACGCGATGCGCGAAGTCGAGACCGGCAAGCTCGACGCCACACTGGCCGATCTGCCCGCGGCCATTTTCTATCGCCACCGCTTCGTCGCCTTGACGCAAATCGGCGAGCCGGTCGGCAAGGGACACTATGTGATGTTCGTGCGGCTAGGCGATCGGGCCTTGCGCGACGCGCTCGATCGATCGCTCGAAAAACTTCTTGCCGATGGCCGGTTGCAGTCGCTCTACGAAAAATATGGATTATGGAGCGAGCTGCAGACCGAGTTGGCATCGTTGGCCGGTCGCAGCGACAAGGACCTGGGCATCGAGGCCACGAATCTGCGCGGGTGGGCGGCCATTCGCAGCCGCGGGTGGTTGCTGGTGGATGCGGCCGGCATGACGATTCTGTTGGCGTGCCTGGCGATGCCTTTGGCGATGTTGTTGGGATTGATCGTGGCGATCGGGCGGATGTATGGGCCCGCGCCGTTGCGCTGGGTGATGATCGGATATATCGAAATCCTGCGCGGCACGCCGCTAATGCTGCAACTGTTCGTGATCTTTTTCTTGCTCCCGGAAATCGGCTTTCCGATTCCCGCCTTTTATGCCGCGGTTGCGGGGCTGGCCATCAACTATTCGGCCTACGAAGCCGAAATCTATCGGGCCGGGTTGCAAGCCGTGCCGCGCGGCCAAATGGAGGCGGCAGTGGCGCTGGGGATGCCGTTGGGAATGGCTTTGCGGCGGATCATCATTCCACAAGCCGCGCGGATCGTGGTGCCGCCGATCACGAACGACTTCATCGCGATGTTCAAGGACACGTCGGTCTGTTCGGTCATCACGGTGATGGAATTGACCAAGCAATACAGCGTGCAGCGCAACGACACCGGGGCGACGCTCGAGCTGGCCGCGCTGACGGCACTCTTGTATCTGCTGATGAGCATTCCCCTGTCGCGGCTGGCGACGGTTTTGGAACGCCGCTTTGCTCGGCAGCCGAGGACCGCATCATGATCGCCGACGACCCTCAGCCCTCACTGGCCGTCAATGGGCTCGTGAAACGCTTCGGCGATCACGACGTGCTGTCGGGCATTACGCTGCGCCTCAAGCGGGGCGAGGTGTGCGTGCTCATCGGACCTTCGGGCGGCGGAAAGACCACGTTTCTGCGTTGCTTGAACGGGCTGGAAGATTTTCAGGCGGGCGAAATCGAGTTGGCCGGCGTCACGCTGCGCGCCAATCTTTCGCCGCAACAACGCGGTCCACTCTTGCAACAAGTGCGGCGACGCGTGGGCATGGTGTTTCAACAGTTCAACTTGTTTCCACACCGCACAGCACTCGGCAATGTGATCGAAGCGCCGATGCACGTCCTAGGCCATTCGCGTCAAACGGCCGTCGAGCAGGCAAAAATCTTGCTGGCACGCGTGGGGCTGGAAGATAAGCTGGACCATACGCCCGATATGCTCTCCGGTGGTCAGCAGCAACGCGTGGCAATCGCCCGGGCACTGGCGATGCAACCGGAGGTGATGTTGTTTGACGAACCCACCAGCGCGCTCGATCCGCGGATGGCGGCCGAGGTCGAATCGCTGATTGCCGATCTGGCTGCCAGCGGACAAACCATGATCGTGGTGACACACTCGCTACGGCTGGCACGGCGCACGGCCCACACGCTACATGTTTTCGAAGGCGGGCAGTTGATCGAGTCGGGTGAGCCGGTGCAGGTTTTTGAGGCGCCAAGGCACGACGCGACGCGGCGATTTTTGTTTGAGGCGGACGGTAAGTAGCGGAAAGCGACAAAGAGAGAGCGGTTGGTCGACTGGTCCTCATCCCGGCCTTCTCCCGGGGGAGAAGGAGACGCGAGGAAAAAGCGATTTAAGTGGCCGCGGCGTTTTTCTTTTGCTGAGCTGCCCGACGGCCCTTGGCTTTGCCGTTTCCTTTACCTTTGCCCGCGGCTTTGGCTTGACCGGCTTTCGCGGCGCGCTGGGGCTGCCAGAGTGGCGAGGCCAGTTGCGAATTCCATTTCTGGTAATCGCTTTCCAGGTCCTTCGCGACGTCGGGCTTTTCCGCGGCCAGGTCTTTCTGTTCGCCGACGTCGGCGGCCAGGTCATAGAGTTGGGCCGAGCCGGTAGGCGGCTGGACTAGCTTCAGGTTTCCTTTGCGAATGGCCCATTGGGGACCAAACCGCCAGTACAAGGCGTCGTGCGGCGGCTTTGCGTTCTGACCGCTCAGATACGGCACCAGATCGACGCCGTCCAACGGATGATCGCCCGCGAGCGATCCGCCCGCGGCGGTCACGGCGGTCGGCAAAATATCCAGTGCAATAACCGGCTGATCGTAAGTTTTTCCGGCCGGCAGCTTGCCCTTCCACTGCACGATCAGCGGCACGCGGATGCCACCTTCCCAAGTTTGAGCTTTGAACCCGTGCAACGGATCGTTGCGCGAGGTGGTTTGGGGAGTGGGCCCACCGTTGTCGCTGATGAAAATGATCAGCGTGTTGTCATCAAGCTTATCTTGCTGCAATTTGTCGAGCACGGCGCCGACATTGTCGTCCATGGCCGAGAGCATCGCGGAAAACGTGCGCCGTTTTTCGTCCTTGAAATCGGCGAAGCGAGCCAGATATTTGTCGGCCCCTTGCAGCGGGGCGTGGACCGCGTTGAACGTCAAGTACAGGAAGAATGGTTCCTGCTTGTGACGATCGATGAACGCCACGGCCTCGCGCCCGAACGCGTCGGTCAAATAACTCTGCTCATCCACCGGGCTATCGCCGCGATAGATCAAGTTGTTATTGTCGGCGCCGCTGTCGACGTACGAGTGAGCGCCGCCGAGGAAACCGAAGAACTCGTCGAAGCCGCGGTGCAAGGGTCGATACTTGGGCTTGTAGCCGAGATGCCACTTGCCCACCATGCCGGTCGCATAGCCGGCCTTCTTCATCCGATCCGGCAACGTGGTTTCCGTGAGCGGCAAGCCAAAGTTGTCGGTGGCTAGCGCCGCGGGGCCCGGGTTGAACTCGTGCCCGAAGCGCTGCTGATAACGGCCCGTCAAAATGCCGGCACGAGTGGGACTGCACACGGGGCAACTGACATAGCCGTTGCTGCAATACACGCCGTTAGCGGCGAGCGACTGAATGCGCGGCGTAGGAATGTCTTGCTTTCCGGCGCCGTTGACTTCGGCATAACCCAAGTCGTCGGCCACGATCACGATGACGTTTGGCTTGCGAGCAGTCGTCTCGGCGCCGCACGCCACGTCGCCAAGTCCTGGTACGCAAGCAGCCGCGAGGAACGCCAGAATGCCGACTGGTGCCACCCGTTCAACGATTCGTAACCGCATGGAAAGCCTCCCGCGAATTGGGGGATATTCGTGTTTGAGAGATTCGTGCCCTAGTGTAAACACCACGCCGCCAATAGAGTTTCGCGCCCGATCGTTCCGGCCCGTTTTTGGGCTGTGATTTCGCTGGATCTTGGCTCGCATGGCAAGGCGCAGGCCAGTGCCATCGCCGCCACCCACCTTATAATGGTTGTATGAGCAAACGCAGCCGCCGCAAGATTCCGATCAGGGTTTCTCCTCGCCCCGAGGGCGATCCTCAGGAGCGCCCGGTTGAGCAGAAGCCCGAGGGCGATCGGCTCGACCATTCGGTTACTCCGGCCGAAAACTTTTCAGAGCCAACCGTGGCGCGCATGCCGTTGATGATCACGAACAAGATGCGTGAGCGGCTCCGCGAGCTGGGGCATGAAGATGCCACGATTCGCCTCATGACCCCGGCCGAAGCCTGGGCAATTCTCAATCGGGTTGCCGAGCCGTGATGCCCGACTTCCGCAATCCGCGCCTCCTGTTCAAGGCTCGATTCAGCTTGGG